>DATBBI010000336.1:0-8795 GCA_036271115.1 Trebonia sp. | reverse complement strand
CCGGCACGGACGCCGCGATCGAGGCCGCCGACCTGACCCTGGTCCGCGGCGACCTGCGCGCCATCCCGGATGCGATCCTGCTCTCCCGCCGCACCCTGGCCACGATCAAGGGCAACCTGTTCTGGGCCTTCGCCTACAACGTCGCGGCGATCCCGCTGGCCGCGCTGGGGTTCCTATCCCCCCTGATCGCCGGGGCCGCCATGGCCTTCAGCTCCGTGTTCGTGGTCACCAACAGCCTGCGGCTGCGCCGCTTCCAGCCCGCCGCCGCGGCTGGGAACCGGCGGCACCGGCCTTGCCAGTGAGCAGGATTCACCGATGCTTCTTAGGGGATAATTTCATTCCGAACGGCCGCGGGGTGACCCCCCGGGCCCTGCGGTTACGGCGGAGGCGGGATGCGCGGTTTCGGCGACCTGGAGGGCGCCATCATGGAGCGGGTATGGTCGGCGGAACGGCCGCTGCTTGTCCGCGAGATCCAGCAAGCGCTGGAGCCGGAACGCGCCTATAACACCGTCTGGACAGTGACCGAGATCTTGTACCGCAAGGGCTGGCTGGCCCGGCAGAAGGAGGGCCGCGCCTACCGGTACAGGGCGACGGTCTCACGCGATGAGTACACCGGCGACCTGATGGGCGAGGCCCTCGCCGCCAGCACGGACCGGGCAGCGGCATTCCGCCGGTTCGCCGAGCGGATCAACGCCGAAGAGGCCGAGCAGCTGCAGCAGGCACTGGAGCAGGCGCGACCGACCGGGGGCCGACGATGATCGCGCCGGCGGCCCTGCTGGCATATGCCGGGCTGCTGCTGGCAGGCGCGCCATTGCTGGCGAGGACAGGCTGGCCAGACCGCGCGCCGCGGCTGGCGATCGCCGCCTGGCTCACGCTGGCGTACTCGGCGATCGCGTCCGTGACCCTGGCAGGGCTGGCGCTCCTGATCCCGACTGAACGGCTCAGCGGCCTGCTGGCCCGGCTGATTGCGGCCTGCGGGATGGGGCTGCGCGCACAGTACGCCCACCCGGGCGGACCGGTACTGGCCGCAACGGGCGGGATCCTCGCTGCGGTCGTGGTTGCACGGCTGGCCTGGTCCGCGGTGACCACGCTGGCCGCCACGGCGCGAGCGGGCCGCAGGCACCGGCTGCGGCTGCGGCTGGCCGGCCGGCCGGATGAGCGGCTGGGCGCCTTCGTCGTTGACCACGCTGAACCCGCCGCCTACTGCATGCCGGGCACGCGGCGCCCGGTCGTGCTCACCACGGCGGCGTTGCGGCTGCTAGATGACACCCAGCTCGCCGCCGTGCTGACGCACGAGCGGGCGCACCAAGCCGGCCGCCACCACCTGCTGGTCGCCCTCGCCGGTGTGCCAGCGGCGGCGTTCCCCCTAGTGCCGGCGTTCCGGCACACCCGGGACGAGGCCGTGAGGCTGGCCGAGCTGGCCGCCGACGACGCAGCGGCGGCTCGCTCTCCCCGGCTGGCGGTGGCCGAGGCACTGCTAGCGCTAGGCTCGGCCCCGCCAGTCGCGTGGGCGCTTGGCGCCGGCGGCTCCACAGCCGCTGCCCGGATCCGCCGGCTGATCGCGGCGCCCAACCCGCTCAGCCGTACAGCAAGCACCGCCGGCGGCCTCACTGTCGCCACGCTGAGCATCCTCCCGCTCATCCTGCTGGCCGCTCCGGCCTCCTGTATTTTCTGCATCGGGTTGTAGCGCTAGCACTGCCCCGAACCTCGGTGATAGGCCACCGCATCCATACCGGCATCAGCTGGGCTGGTCGGGCTCTTCCTGATCCAGGGCGGGCTGCCAGGTGATGGTGAGCTGCTCGCGGTGGCCAAGTTTGCGGAGCCGGGCGGTGAGCAGGTCCTGTATGCGCTGCAGGCTGTCCTGCCCCGGGGCCTGGGCTCGGATGCGGAGCTGGCCGGGCGCGGCGTGCATGATCCACTGCCCGCAGTCGAGGGTCACGGTGGCCTCGTCGCCGTCGTGCCGGACGTGCTGGACCTCGGGCGGGGCGCCGCCGGCGTGGGCGCGGGGGCGGTGGCGCAGGCGCTTGGTCGCGGTGCTCATCTTGGCGGCGTGCCCGCTCAGCCGAGTGAGGTAGACGGCGGCGTGGCTGGTGGAGATGGTGGCCTGGGCGGCTGGCATGCGGCCCTCCGTTCTGTTGCTCCCGTGCCTGTGGTCAGGCGTCGCGGCGGGTGATGAGGATGCGGCCAGGGCGGCCGCGGCGTACAGGCAGAACACGCCGAGCCCGGCCACACGGGTACAGCGTGTGGGCTTGGTGGCGGAGGCTGCTCGGGGTCGGGCCTACCGCTAAGCTTTATCGAGACATAGTGTCATTGTCAAGTCGTATTGTATCGACATGGACGTGATGTATCCTCGGTGGCGTGCCGAAGCTGTGGAACGAGACGATCCAGGAGCACCGCCATGCCGTACACGACGCGGCCCTGGACGCGTTCGCGTCGCTGATCGGCGAGTACGGCCTGGCATCGGTGTCCATGTCGCAGCTCGCCGCCACGGCCGGCATCGGCCGCGCCACGCTGTACAGGTACTTCCCCGACATCGAGTCGGTGCTCGTCGCCTGGCACGAGCGCCAGATCGCCCGCCATCTGAGCCTGCTCGCGCAGGCCCGCGACGCAGCGGACAGCCCCGCCGCCCGGCTCGAGGCAGTCCTGTCCGCCTACGCGCTGATCCAGCACCAGCACCACGGCACCGATCTGCCCGTCGCACTGCTGCACCGCGGCGAGCACGTCACCGCCGCCAGCCGGCAGCTACACGCCCTCGTTAGCGACCTGATCACCGCCTGCATGCAGACCGGGGACATCCCGGCGCAGATCCCCGCGGGGGAACTGGCCAGCTACTGTCTTCATGCGCTCGGCGCGGCTGGCACCCTGCCATCCCCGGCGGCCGCCCAGCGGCTCGTCGCCGTCACCCTGGCCGGCCTACAGACCCCCCAGGCGGCCTGGACCAGCCCCGAGCAGTCATAGCTGCCGGCCCGGTGTGGCCGTGGCCTCCTATTTTCGTGGCTGGATCCGCCGCCGGGCACTGGAGAGCATCCGGTACACGCGGGGGTGATCGATTACGGCTGACCAGGCCATGGCCCTTATGCCAGGAAGAGCCCCGGCTGGCGCCGGAGCGTGACCTGCCCGGGGAGCCGATCCCGCGCCAGGCGCTGGCGCGTTCAGCAGCAGCCACTGGCCGCCGGACACGACGTCGACCTCGTCGCCGCGGACGCGGACGGCCGACTCGTCGTCGAGGGCGTAGACCGGGAAGTCCAGATTCGCGCATGCCCGCTCGAACCATGCCGGGGTCCGGTTACGGAAGACGGGCGAGTTCAGGTGCGGCTTGACGTACCAGTCGAACAGCCCGAAGGGCGAGCAGGCCGGCTGATCACCGAGGATCTGCAGGTCGTCGTGCTCGGCGAACGCCCTGCCCGTCTGCTCGGACAGGTTCCTGCTGAAGATCATCGAGCCGGCGCTGACGCCGACGTACACCTTCGACTCGATGATGGCCGCCATCTCCGCGGCGAGGCCGTTCGCGATGATGCTGCGGGCGAGGTGGTAGTGATTCCCTCCCTCGGCGTAGATGACATCGGCGCGCCGCAGCCGCCGGAGGACAACCTCCCCTGCCAGGCCGTTCAGCTCCACGACGCTGAATTCCCGCCAGCCGAGGCCGTACAGCCGGTTCACGTGCTCGATGAGCCAGCCGTGATGCCCAGGGGCCGCCAGCGCGGCCGTAGGCACGAACGCGACCGTCGCCCTTCCGAACGGCTTCCCGACGAGGTCGGCGAGCGCGGACCTGAGGACCTCGTTCCGGATGCCGGCCGACGTCAGTAGCAGCTTCCGCGTGTGACCGGGACCCAGGGCATGGCGCTCGCTGGGGAGACGCGAAGACCCGCCGGCGTCAGGCCCGTGATTCGTCGTCATGATCCTTATTCCTCTGCGTGAACAGCGACTTGAGGGGAGCCGAGTGACGCCGGAAGGAGACGCCAGAGTTCGGAGACCCTAAGGTGATATCACCTATACTCCTTAGGAGAATGGGATTCGACGGAAATTCGCCTCTGACGGGCCTGTCTGCCCGGAGCAGTTCAAGGACGCGAAGCGATCGCCTGCGAAGCCGTAGGCGCCCGAGTGGCGGTGGCCGCGACTGGGCATGGAAACGCCGAGGAAGCGGCCTTTGACCTAAGGAACTTAGGTACTACAGTACGGATACGACAGTAACCTGCCGAAGGTGACAGGCGGGTGCGAGACCGGAGGGGGACGCCGATGAGCGGCACACAGGGACCGCCGATGACTGGCGGCGCGCCCAGGCGTGCCAGCCCGATCTTCCGCCGGGCCTGAGCGGATGGTGCCCGGCCGCCGGCGGTTCGCGCCGATGCTCGTCGCCGCGCTGGCGGGCGGCACCGCCGTCCTCGTTGCCTCGTGCAGCACGCAGGGCACGCAAGGCACGCGGGCTACGGCAACCCCCTCCACCACTCAAGAAGCACCTGCCACGCAAGGGACCCACGGCAATCAGCCCGCGCAGGCCAGTGGGCCGTGGATTGCGCCCTATGACTACCTCGCCGCCGGGGGGCCGTCCCCTGCCGAGGTGATGAAGGCAACCGGGATCCGCCGCTTCACGCTCGCCTTCATCGTCTCCGACGGCGCGTGCCAGCCGGTGTGGGACAACGGTGATCCGGTGGACGGCGCCCCGGAGGAGGCGGCCATCCGCGGTATCCGCTCGGCGGGCGGCCAGGTGACCGTGTCGTTCGGCGGCAACGGCGGCACCAAGCTCGGCTTGACCTGCGACTCGCCCGAGGCGCTGGCAGGCGTCTATCAGCAGGTCATCAGCGCCTACCGGCTGCCCGCCATCGACGTGGACATCGAGGACACCGAGATCGGCAGCGCCGCGGCCCGCCAGCGGGTCATCGGCGCGCTGGCCATCGTGCGGCAGCGTGATCCCGGGCTGATGATCTCGGTCACGCTCGCGGCCGACTCGAGCGGGCCGGAGCCCGGCGGGCAGGCCCTGATCACCGAGGCGGCCGCGTCCGGGCTGCGCATCGACGCGTGGACGGTCATGCCATTCGACTTCGCCGGCCCTGGGACCGATATGGCCCAGGCCAGCGTGCAGGCCGCGGAAGGGCTCAAGAATGACCTGATGAGCGCCTATCACGAGTCCGCGTCCGTCGCTTACCGGACCATGGGCATCTCGTCGATGAACGGCGTCACCGACACGGGCGAGCTGGTATCGGCGGCCGATTTCCGGGTCATGCTCCGCTACGTGCAGGCACACCACCTGGCGCGGTTCGCGTTCTGGTCGGTGAACCGTGACATGCCCTGCACGGCAGGCAGTGACTCGAACACGTGCAGCGGGATCACTCAGAAGCCCTACGCGTACACCAAGATCAGCGTCAGCTACAGCGCCTGAGGCTAAGCGAGCATCGCCCTGACGACCTGCGCGATTCCCTTGCCCCAGCCGCTGATCTCACCGGGCGGGAGGTAGGCGGTGCTGCCGCCGGCGGGTTCGGGCGGCGGGGCGGCGGTATAGCGCTCGATGCCGTGCGGGCCGATGAAGTACACGGTGGCGGTGTGCACGAGGTCGCCGCCGGGGCCGGACGCCCCTACCGCGATGCCGTACTCGTGCCACACCGCCCGTAGCGCATCTCCGGAACCGGTGAAGAAATGCCAGCCGGGGATCGCCGACAGCTCATGCTCCCGGGAGTATGCGAGCACATCCGCCACCCGGTCGTACCGCTGGTTGACGTTGACCGCCACGAACACCACGCGGCCGTCCGCCTTGCCCAGGTCGTGGTAGGCGTCGATGAACTCACGGGAAACCAGCGGGCAGATGCCGGTGCACCGGGAGTCCATGAACTCCAGCACGACGGCCCTGCCGCGGAAGCCGGACAGGGACAGCACGCGGCCGTCCTGGTCGGTCAGCGTGAAGCCCGGCGCGGCCCCGGCCGGCGCCTGCGAGAGCCGCAGCAGGGTGGCGGTCCCTGACGGGATGGCAGCATGCCGCCCGGCGGAAGCGGCCAGCTCGTGCTGCCGGCCGGACAGGACGACAGCGGCAGCCACCGCGGCAACGGCAGACAAGATCACCAAAGAAGCCGCGGCCCAGCTGGACAACGACGTCCGGCCGTTATGGCCGGTCTCCTGTCCGCTCACGGGCACCTCCGCACGGATGCCGACCCGCCGCACTCGCCTGCCGTAGTTTACCGCCGCGCGGATTCCTGGCACGGAAATCGCGGCCTCAGGGTCGCGCCGGAGTCGCCTCCTCGAAGATCAGCACCGTCTGGGTCGAGCGGACCTCGGGGATCTCCTGGAGCCGCGTGAGCACCACGTCGCGCAGCGACACGGCGTCGCTGGCGCGGACCCGCAGCAGGATGTCGTGCTCGCCGGAGACGAGCGCGACGTGGTCGACCTCGGTCATGCTCAGCAGCTGCCTGCGCACCGACTTCCAGGACCGCTGGTCGATGTCCAGGTAGACGTAGGCCGACAGCGCGTACCCGTAGCGCACCGGGTCGATCAGCGCGGCATATCCGGTGATCACGCCGTCCCGTTCCAGGCGGGCCACGCGGGCGTACGCGCTGGCCCGCGAGACGTGGATACGGTCGGCCAGCGCGCGCATGGACATCCGGCCATCGGCGCGGAGCGCCTCGACGATCTGCCGGTCGGTGTCGTCCATCGAGGCCATATGTCCATGCAGGGGATCCACGGGATGGTCACTGGAAGGCATATGGCCAGATTAATCCCTCGATCCGGACAATACTTCTCATGTTTTGTCGCGCATCTAGAAATTTTGCTCCCTGGGTAGGCATTCTCTGGAAATAGCACGTTGAAGGGGGTACCGGTGGAGACCCAAGGTCTGCTGCCGAGCGCGGCGCCGCTCCAGCTGATAGATCCAGCAGGCCAGCCCGGCCAAAATCCTGGCGGGCTGACGTTCCCAGAGCCTGATGTCCTGGTCGGCCTGCACCGCCGCATGGTGCTCGGCCGCCGCTTCGATACCCAGGCCACCGTGCTGGCCAAGCAGGGCAGGCTCGCCGTCTACCCGTCCTCGCGCGGTCAGGACGCCTGCCAGGTCGGGGCGGCGCTCGCGTTGCGCGGCCAGGACTGGCTGTTCCCCACGTACCGTGACTCGGTGGCGATCCTCACCCGCGGTGTCGACGCAGTGGAGACGCTGGCCCTGCTGCGCGGCGACTGGCACTGCGGTTACGACCCCTACGAGCACCGGGTGGCGCCGCAGTGCACCCCGCTGGCCACGAACACCCTGCACGCGGTAGGCCTCGCGCATGCGGCCACCCTCCAGGCAAAGGACCAGGTCGCGCTGGTACTGCTCGGCGACGGCGCGACCAGCGAGGGCGACGCCCACGAAGCGCTGAACTTCGCCGCGCTCTGGAAAGCCCCGGTGGTGTTCCTGGTGCAGAACAACGGGTACGCGATCAGCGTGCCGCTGGCCAAGCAGACCGCAGCGCCGACGCTGGCCGCGAAGGGGATCGGCTACGGCATTCCGGCGCTGCTCATCGACGGGAACGACGCCGCCGCGGTCTACGCCGCCGCGCGGGCCGGCGTCGAGCGGGCCGCGGCCGGCGGCGGGCCGACGCTGATCGAGGCGATCACCTACCGGGTCGAAGCGCACACCAACGCCGACGACGCCACCCGGTACCGGGCCGACGATGAGGTCCGCGGCTGGCTCGGCCGTGACCCGATAGCGCGGCTCGAGGCCTATCTCAGGGCGGAGCGGCTCCTGGACGACGAGGCGGCCGGCCGGCTGGCGGCCGAGGCGGAGCAGCTTGCCGCGGACGTCCGCGACCGCATGAGCACCGAGACGAGCGCCGACCCGGCCGAGCTGTTCGAGCACGTCTACGCGCGGCCGACCGCTGCCCTGGAACGGCAGCGCGCGGCGCTGCTCGCCGAACTGGAGGACCTGCAGGAGCTGGAGGAGTCCGCGCCATGACAACAGTGATGATCCCGCCAGCGGGAAACACCGCCCGGCAGGCTCCCGCGCCCGTCACCATGGCCGCCGCGCTCAACCAGGCGCTGGCCGACAGCCTGGCCGCGGACGACCGCGTGGTCGTCTTCGGTGAGGACGTCGGCACGCTCGGCGGGGTGTTCCGCATCACCGACGGTCTCGCCGCGAAGTACGGCGAGCACCGCGTGTTCGACACGCCGATCGCCGAGTCGGGCATCGTCGGCACCGCCATCGGCATGGCGATGAACGGCCTCGTCCCTGTCGTCGAGATGCAGTTCGACGCGTTCGCCTACCCCGCCTTCGAGCAGGTCACCAGCCACCTCGCCAAGCTGCGCAACCGGACGAGGGGGCGCGTCGCGCTACCGGTGGTGATCCGCGTCCCGTTCGGCGGCGGGATCGGCGGCGTCGAGCATCACAGCGACTCATCGGAGGCGTACTACACCCATACGCCGGGACTGCGGGTGGTGACGCCGGGTACCCCCGCGGACGCCTACCTGCTGCTGCGCGAGGCGATCCGCTGCCCCGACCCGGTCATCTTCCTCGAGCCGAAGCGGCGCTACTGGTCGAAGGAGACAGCCGTCCTGACGCCGGAGGGACCGCCGATCGACCGCGCGGTCGTGCGGCGGGCGGGCAGCGACGTCACGCTCATCGCCTACGGCGGGATGGTGGCCACCGCGCTGGAGGCCGCCGAGGCCGCCGTCGAGGAGGACTGGGACGTCGAGGTCATCGACCTGCGGTCGCTGTCGCCCTTCGACGACCAGACCCTGACCGAGTCGGTGTCCCGCACCGGCCGTGCCGTCATCGTGCACGAGGCGGCGGGCTTCGCCGGCTACGGCGCCGAGGTCGCCGCGCGGCTGACCGAGCAGTGCTTCCA
>DATBBI010000335.1:0-2202 GCA_036271115.1 Trebonia sp. | reverse complement strand
TCCTCCTCCAGCCCCGCCGCCGCGGTCGCGATCAGCTGCCCGGAAGAGAAGTCCAGCAACAGCACCGCAGCCGTATCAGCCCGCAGGATCTCCCGGGTCCGGTCCAGCAGCTCCGCCAGCAGGTCACGATCATCAAGCCGGGACAACGCAGCATCGGTAATCGACTGGAAATGCCGGAGCTTGCCCTCAAGCGACACTGGATCGACCGCGGTCACCCCAACACCTCCCTCCGCATTTACCGTCGGCTCCTATCATGCCTGGCATTCAGGTCAAAGTATCGCGCTAGTCAGACGCCGGTCCTCGCCTCTACCCGGCCGGACGCGGCGGCGGCGGCGAGCGCGGCGTGATCGCGCTCGGTCTGGTCCGCGTAGCTCACCCCGAAGTCGGCCACGGGCTGCTCGAACCTGCCGGAACCGCCCAGGTAGGCGGCGATCGCGAAGCGGTCACCGGTGCGGGCGTGAGCCCGGGCCAGCGTCCAGCCGCACAGCTCACCGTAGTCCAGCATCTCCCCGGGCCCCATCCGCTCGATCGGCGCGGAGTACTTCCAGTCCCGTAGCTGGCGCAGATAGTAGTCCGTTCGGCCGAAACCGGACATGGTCGTGCGCTGCCAGCCGAGGAAGATGTCGCTGGCGGCCTGCATCAGGCGCTGGCCCGACACGACCCGCTCGCCCTGGTTGTCGTACTGGCTCTCTCCGGCGTAGGCGGCCAGCACCGACCGTTCGGCCTGCTTGGCCTGCAGCAGCAGCGGGTCGAGGTCGTCCTCGGCCTCCATCAGCAAGATCCACGCCTGGGTGCCGACGCTGCCTACCCCCACCACCTTGCGGGCCACCCGGGTCAGCCGGAACCGGCCGAGCAGGTGCTGGCGGTCCGGCGGCAGCGTGCGTATGTAGTCGCTGACCAGGGACCGGAGCATGTCGTAGCTCGCATCGGCCGCGAGTTCCTCGACCGGGACGATCAGCGGCGGGTCGCTGACGATCTCGCGCTGGCCGTCGACCACCTTGGTCAGTTTGGCCACCGCCTGCATGCTGTCGCGGGTCCTGGCCTTGGCCGCCATCGACTCGGACCTGGAGACCACGCTCTTCTTCAGCCACACCTTGAACCGGGCGATGGCGTCCTCCACGTCCACGTGGGAGTACCAGACCGCCAGCGTCGGCGAGGCCGCGAACTCGCGCATCGCCTTGCGGTACCTCGTCGCGGCCGCCACCGCGACCCGGCGGGCATCGGTGGCGGCGAAGCCGTTGTCCCGCCCCGCCACCACCAGGCTGGCCACGAGCCGCTTGACGTCCCATTCGAACGGCCCGGGCAGCGTCTCGTCGAAGTCGTTGACGTCGAAGACCAGCCGGCGTTCCGGCGACCCGAACACGCCGAAGTTGGACAGGTGCGCGTCCCCGCACAGCTGGACGCGGAAGCCCGCGGCCGGGGCGGCCGCCAGGTCGGCCGCCATCGGCAGCGCCGCGCCGCGGTAGAACGTGAACGGCGAGACCAGCATCCGGCCGTACCGCACCGCCACCAGCTCGGGAATCCGCGAGCCGGCCTGCTCGACCAGCAGCGCTACCGGGTCGCGGCCCGGCGCCGACTTGAACTCCCGGTGGGAATCGAGCGGCACGCGGTCCCTGGCCGCCTTCCCGGCCTCGGTGCTCAGCTCCCGGCCCGCCCGCTCGTTGCCCATGGTCGCCTTCGCCATCCGATCACGCACCGTTTACGCTTCCCAGCGTGCCACGCCGCGGCCCAGTCACGCCATGCACGACGAAGGGAACTCAGATGCTAACCGACGACCTCATCGCGACGTTTTCCCGCGCGCAGGCGGCGTTCACCGAACGCGTGCACGCCGTCGCGCCGGACCAGTGGCAGCTGGGCACCCCGGACGCGCAGTGGGCCGTCGCCGACCTGGTCGGGCATCTGGTCGACGAGCATCGCTGGGCCACACCGCTGCTAGCCGGCCTGGACATGGACGCCGCCCGGGCGGTGGTGGCCAGACTGGGACCGGCGGGCGCGGACGGAACCGCCCTCGTCCGCGCGTGGGACCAGGCCGCGGCCAGCTCAGCCGCGGCGTTCGGCGCGGGCGGCGCGCTGACCGGTTCGGTCGCCATCACCCGGGGTTCGGTCCCGGCGGTGGAGTACCTCGAGGAAATGGTGCTCGACCTGATCGTGCACGCCTGGGATCTCGGCGTCGCGACCGGCTATCCGGAGCCGCTGCCCGCC
>DATBBI010000334.1:0-2791 GCA_036271115.1 Trebonia sp. | reverse complement strand
TGGGGGTTAACCGTGGGCGACGAGCCTGTTTCTGTTCATGCTTCCCTTGCTGCCGACCCCGTCTTCGCGATGCACCGGGGCGGCAAGATCGGCGTGCGGCCGACCGTGGACGTGCCGGACCGTGCCGCGCTTGCCATGGCCTATACGCCCGGCGTGGCCCGGGTCTGCAGCGCCATCGCGGATCAGCCGGAACTCGCCGGCGAGTACACCTGGACGGGCAACACCGTCGCCGTGGTGAGTGACGGCACGGCCGTGCTCGGCCTCGGCGACATCGGCCCCGCCGCGGCCATGCCCGTCATGGAGGGCAAGGCGCTGCTGTTCAAGCGCTTCGCCGGCATCAACGCGGTGCCCGTCTGCATCGCCTGCACCGACGTGGACGAAGTGGTGCGCACGGTCGCGGCGCTGGCGCCGAGCTTCGGCGGCATCAACCTGGAGGACATCTCCGCGCCGCGCTGTTTCGAGATCGAGGACCGGCTGCGGGCCATGCTCGACATCCCGGTGTTCCACGACGACCAGCACGGCACGGCCATCGTGACGCTGGCCGCGCTGCGCGGCGCCGCCCGCGTCGTCGGCAAGGACCTCCGCGACCTGCGCGTCGTGGTGTGCGGCGCCGGCGCGTCAGGGATCGCCGTGTCGAAGATCCTGCTGTCCGCCGGCGTGGGCGACATCGCGGTGGCGGACAGCAAGGGCCTGATCTACGACGGCAGGGACGGCCTGAACCCGGTGAAGGCGGCGCTGGCCACGGTGACGAATGCCGCCGGGCTGACCGGCTCGCCGGAAGCCGCGCTACGCGGGGCGGACGTGTTCATCGGGTTGTCCGGCAGCACGCTGGCCGAGGAAGCCATCGCGCGGATGGCGCCTGGCGCGATCGCGTTCCTGCTGTCCAACCCCGACCCGGAGATCCACCCGGACGCCGCCCGCCGCCACGTGGCGGTGGTGGCGACGGGGCGCAGCGACTTCCCGAACCAGATCAACAACTCGCTGGCCTTCCCCGGTGTGTTCCGTGCCGCGCTCGACGTCCGGGCGTCGACCGTGACGGAGCGCATGAAGCTGGCCGCCGCGGACGCGATAGCGGCTCTGGTCGGCGGCGACGCCGCCCCGGACTACGTCATCCCGAGCCAGTTCGACGAGCGGGTCGCCCCGGCCGTCGCCGCCGCGGTGGCAGCCGCGGCCCGCGCCGATGGAGTCGCCCGCCGCTAGCTCATTCCGATCACCGCCCGGTAGGGTCGTGGTCATGTTTGCCGTCTACGCCGCGCGTATTGATGCCGATAATCCACTGGGCGGGCTTGAGACGGGAGAACGGCCCGATCCGCGGCCGAAGGACGGCTGGACGACGGTCACCGTCAAGGCGACGGCGCTCAACCACCACGACGTGTGGTCGCTGCGCGGGGTCGGGCTGCCCGCAGACCGGCTGCCGATGATCCTCGGCTGTGATGCCGCCGGGTTCGACGAAGACGGTAACGAGGTCGTCGTGCACGCTGTGGTGGCGGATGCCGACGCGGGCGGCGGCGACGAGACCCTCGACCCCCGCAGGTCGCTGCTGTCCGAGCGTTACGACGGCACCTTCGCCGAGCAGGTCGCCGTGCCCAGGCGCAACCTGGTGCCGAAGTCTGCGGCGCTGTCGTTCGAGGAGGCCGCCTGCCTGCCCACCGCGTACCTGACGGCATACCGGATGCTGTTCGAGAAGGCCGGCGTGGAGCCGGGCGCGACGGTCCTGGTGCAGGGCGCCGGCGGCGGGGTGTCGACCGCGCTGGTGCTGCTCGGCCGGGCGGCCGGGTACCGGATGTGGGTGACCAGCCGCAGCGAGGCCAAGCGCGAAGCCGCGCTCAAGCTCGGCGCCGATCAGGCGTTCGCCACCGGCGCCCGGCTGCCGGAACGGGTCGACGTGGTCATGGAGACGGTCGGCGAGGCGACCTGGGGGCACTCGCTGCGCTCGCTCAAGCCGGGCGGCCGCATCGTCGTGTCCGGCGCCACCAGCGGCCAGGTCCCGCCCGCCGAGCTGAACCGGGTGTTCTTCACCCAGCTGTCCATCGTCGGGTCCACCATGGGAACGCGCGACCAGCTCGGCAGGCTGCTCCGCTTCCTCGAGCAAACAGGCACCCGGCCGCTGATCGACCGCGTACTTCCGCTGCGCGATGCCGCGGCGGGTTTCGCCGCCATGATCGACGGCACCCACACCGGCAAGATCGTCTTCACGCCTTAGGCGGCGGGTTCTCCTGGGAGGCCGACGGCGGCTCTGCTTCCGAGGCGGGCTCCCCGTGCGGGCCGAAGACTTCGGCGCGGATGCGGTCCAGGGTTTCTTCCAGGATGCTGCGGAGGTCGGTCAGGACGTCGCCGCCTAGCGCGCCGGAGTCCCAGGCCACCTTGCGCAGATCCGTCGCGAAGTCCCTGGCGAGGCGTTCCAGGTCGCGGAATGCGCCCATGTCCTTCGGGCCTGGCCAGCTCCGGCGGCCGGGCCAGTCGCTCCAGCGGCCCCAGTCGCCCCAGCCGAGCCAGGAACTCCAGTCGTGCGCGCCGTGCGGGTGACCGGTACCTTCGCCGGACTCGCTGCCTTCCGGGGAGGGGTGCTCGCTTGCCGCCTGTTCCCACGCGGAGCGGAAGCCCTCCCTGGCGTCGTCGCGCAGGACCGCGGCCCCTTCGCGCAGCCACTGGGCACGACTGCGCGCCTCGTCGCGCGCCTGCTTCGCCTGGTCGCGCGCTTGCCGCGCAGCGTCGCGGACCTGGCGGGCCTGGACCCACGCGGCCTCCTTGGCCTGCCTCGCCTGCTCGCGGGCGGCGTCCTTGGCGTCCC
>DATBBI010000333.1:0-2562 GCA_036271115.1 Trebonia sp. | reverse complement strand
CATGATCGCCGAGCCGGCGAGGAGCGCGCGGAGGTTCGCCGCGCTCGCGGCCTGCCCTGGGTGCGGCCGCAGCCGCTGCAGGTCGGCGGCGAACACCGCGTCGGTGCCGAGCTGCCCCTCGACGCTCATCGCGGCGGTGATGTCGGCGGTGCGCAGCGCGACGGCCAGGTCGGCGGCCGCGAGCACCAGCATGCCGAGCATGCCGTCAGTGCCGTTGATCAGCGCGAGGCCCTCCTTCTCGGCGAGGACGAGCGGCTGGATGCCCATCGCCGCGAGGGGCCCGCCCGCGAGCAGCGGGCCGGTGTCCTCGTGCCACCGCACCTCACCCTCGCCCATCGCCGCCAGCGCGCAGTGCGCGAGCGGCGCCAGGTCGCCGGAGCAGCCGAGCGACCCGTACTCGCGCACCACCGGGGTGATGCCCGCGTTCAGCATGCGCGCGTAGGTCTGCGGCACCGTCAGCCGCACGCCGGTGCGGCCGCTGGCCAGCGTGGACAGCCGCAGCAGCATCAGCGCGCGGACCACCTCGGTCTCCACCTCGGGGCCCGAGCCCGCCGCGTGCGAGCGGATCAGGCTGCGTTGCAGCTGGGCGCGGCGGTCGACCGGAATATGCCTGGTCGCGAGCGCCCCGAACCCGGTCGAGACCCCGTAGTGCGGCTCGTCGTCGCTGGCCAGGTCCTCGATGACCTTGCGGCTGGCGACGATCTCGACCTCGGCGTCGGGGGAGAGCTCTACCGGCGCGCCATGACGCGCCACCGCCACGACATCGGCGAAGCTGAGCGGGCCGGGGCCCACGAAGATGGTGTCCACGTATTTCATGTCACCGCACGTCAGGTGGTTCGCGCTAGTGGCGCGAGGATCATGCTGTCTGGTATTCAAGACATCGTGAGCGGTGTTCCGGCGGCACGCGAGGTGCTGGCGATCCTCAGGTACCTGTCGCGGCAGCCGCGGCCGGTGCCGGCCAGCGCGATCGCGCGTGACCTCGCGCTGCCCCGCTCGACCACGTATCACTTGCTGAGCGAGCTGGCAGCGGCGGGCTTCGTGGTGCACCTGGCCGACGACCGGCGGTACGGACTCGGCGTCAGCGCTTACGAGCTCGGCACCGGCTACGTCAGGCAGGCGCCGTTGCAGCGGCTCGCCCGGGTGCCGCTGTCCGCGCTGACCGACGCGACCGGGCACAGCTCCCACCTGGCGGTCATGCACGGCAGGGAGGTCCTGTACGTGATCGAGGAACGGGCGCCTGGTCGCGCGCCGCTGGTTACCGACGTCGGGGTGCGGCTGCCCGCGCAGCTGACGGCCAGCGGCCGGGCGATGCTCGCGGCGCTTCCCGTGGCCAGCGTCCGCGCGCTGTTCCCCGGCCCGGCGGCGTTCGTGCTGCGCACCGACCGCGGGCCGCGCAACCTGCGTGAACTGCGCGTGCTGCTCGCCGAGGTGCGGCGGCGCGGCTACGCCACCGAGGACGGCGACGTTACCCCCGGATTGTGCTCGGTCGCGGCGGCGGTGCTCGATCACGCCGGCTACCCGGAAGCGGGCATCGCGGTGACCTTCCCTGCCAACACCGACGACGCGGCGGCGGCGCGCATCGCGGCCCGGGTCGTCGCGGCGGCCGCCCAGATCAGCCGGCGCATCAGGGGCGAGCCTGCCGCCCCCGCCGGCCGATAGCGCCGATAGCATCGTTATCCGTGCGGCCCTACCTGCTCGTGCAGCTGTCCGACATTCACCTGACCATCAGCGGGATCGGCCCGCACGGCGCGCGGACCAGGGACAACCTGCTGGCCGCGCTGCGCGAGGCCGCGGCGGCGGGCCTGCGGCCCGATGTCTTCCTGCTGACCGGCGACCTCGCCGACGCCGGCGAGGGGCCGTGTTACGACGACCTCGCCGCGATCCTCGCCGACGCGGCCAAGGCGTCAGGGGCGCCAGAGGCCAGCGTCGTCTATCTGCCGGGCAACCACGACGACAGGGACGAGTTCCGCCGCCGCCTGGCTAGCGGCGACGGCGCCCCCGGCGACCCCAGCGCCCCCGGTGGCCCGGTCAACCAGACGCACTGGCGCGACGGCCTGCGCATCATCGCGCTCGACTCGACCATCCCCGGCGAGGACGGCGGCGCCCTGGACGACCAGACGCTCCGCTACCTGCGGTCCGAGCTCGCCACGCCGGCCCAGGACGGAACGATCGTGGCGCTGCACCACCCGCCCATCCCGTCGCCGGTCGAGCCGATGGCCCGGATGGCGCTGCGCGACCCCGGGCGGCTGCGCGACGCGATCGCCGGCTCCGACGTGCGGCTCGTGCTGTGCGGGCACAGCCATCACGAGGCGTTCGGCATGCTCGGCGCGACGCCGGTCTGGGTCTCGCCCGCCATCGCCTACCGGCTGGACGTCACGAGCACCGGAGCGTTCCGCGGGGTCCCCGGCACCGCGTTCTCCGGCATCCGCCTCGGCGGCCGGGACGACGGTCCGGTGGTGACGGTCTACCCGGTCACGACTCCGGCCTGACCGCGGCGGGAACCTGGGCGTCGCCGCGCGATGCCGCACGCCTGCTCGTCGGCGCCGTCACCGGCGGCGGCGG
>DATBBI010000332.1:0-12548 GCA_036271115.1 Trebonia sp. | reverse complement strand
CAGCGGCGACGCGGCGATGGCGATCGCCACGGCGAGCGCCGCCCCCGCCACGGTAATGACGGCGAGCCTGGCCAGCGAGAGCCCGGTCAGCGTGGCGCGGGTCGCGCCGACCGCGCGCAGCACGGGGTAGTCGGCGGCGTCGAGCGCGAGCTGGCGGCTGAGCAGCTGGCTGAGCGCGGCGAGCCCGATCAGGCTGGCCAGCGCGGCGAACGCGGCGAGGGCGACGGCCTGCGGCCGGGCCGCTTGTTCGGCGGCGGTGACCTGGCTGGCGGGGTTGACGACGTCGACCTTGCGAGAAGTGTCCCGGTAGCGCGCCGCGAGCGCGCTGGCGTCGGCGATGAACCTGGACATGGACGCGCCGGGCCGCAGCCGGACGGCCGCCTCGTCGCCGACCTCGAGCTTGGACGCCAGCGGGGTCGCCGCGAACGGGGAGCTGACCAGGACCGTCGGCTCGATGTCGCCGCCGCCGGCGAGCACGAGCTGCGGGTCGAACGCGACGATCGCGGTGACCGTGAACCTGAGGGTGACGGCTTGCGTGAAGTCGGCCGCGCCGGTCTTCGGGTTGAGCGGAACGCCGAGCACGCGGACCTTGTCGCCCGGCTTGAGGTGCTCGATCGCGGCCATCTGCTGGTCGACCATCGCCTCGCCCGGCCTGGCGGGATCGTAGCGGCGCCCGGACAGCACCTTGACCCGGTCGACGCTCGTGCCGAGGATCCCGTCCGGGCTGGACTCGAACTGGACCTCGGTGGCGTGGCTGGCCGGCAGCGTCGCCTGGTAGAGCTGGCCGGTGCCTAGCGCGCCGACCTCCGGTAGCTTCGCGAGCGCGGTGTAGTAGCCGGTGAGGCCGGTGCCCTGCGGGAAGATGTCGAGCTGGCTGGCATTCGCCCAGGCCAGCAGTCGGGGGTAGGCGGTGTCAGTGCGGCGCGCGCCAGCGGCCGCGGTGAGCGCCACGCCGCCGATCAGGCCGAGCAGCAAGGCGAGAGCGAGCATCGCCTGCCAACGGCGGCGGACATCGGCGCCAAGCGCCAGCCAGACGGTCGCCATCGGTCGCGTTATTCCGTCCGCAGGACAAGCGCGGGGCGGAGGCGGGCGGCGGTCCAGCCGGGCCAGGCGGCGATGAGGTTGGCGAGCACCAAGGTGACAGGGATGGCGAGCAGCACCGCGGTGAGCGGGACGCTCGCGGCGGCGGGGGCGCCAGCCGCGTTGGCGAAGTAGGCCCAGGCCCAGCGGCCGGCTAGGACGCCGAGCGGCAGCCCGACGAGCAGGGCGACGGCCGCGAAGGCGGTGGCCTCCCAGGCGACCACGCCGAGGACCTGGGACCTGGCGAAGCCGAGGGTCTTGAGCAGGGCGAGGTCGCGGCGCCTTCGGCGCACGCCGGTGAGCAGCACGTGCGCGAGGGTGCCGACGGCGAAGACGATGAGCACGGCGGCGAGCACGAGCGGGGTGTCCCTGACGCTGGTGTAGTCCTTGATGTCGGCAGGCCGCTGGTCGCTGACCACGGCGCAGGAGCCCGGCGGGCAGCTCGCCCTGGTGACCGAGGCGGTCAGCGTCGCCGCGGCGGCGCTCGCGTCGGTGCCGGGCCGGTAGCGGAGCAGGAAGAAGTTGTAGCAGGTGGCCTTCGTGCGGCACAGCGTGGTCGCGTTCGGCACCGAGAGGACCGACAGCACCGGGGCCGTCGTCACGGCCCCGGTGCCGAGGCCGGTGGGCGCGAACGAGCCGCGGCCGAACGCGGGCAGCACGGTCACCCCGACGACGCGCATGTCACGATGGACGGCGGGGATGCCGGCCGCGATCTGCTCGACGCTGACCGGGAGCGTCTGGCCGAGCCGCGCGTGGACCGCCCGCATCGTCTGTGCGCCAAGGGCGATCTCGTCCGGGGTGGCGGGTGCCCGCCCGGCCAGCATCGTCAGGTAGCTGCCGCCTGGCGGCTGGTCTAGCCCGATCGCCGGCACGATCTGGCCGGCGATGACGAGTTGGCCGTAGTTGCCGGACGCGTACCCGGTCACCGCGGGCTCGGCCGCTATCACGCGCGCGCCGAGCGCGCCGGGCACCGCGCCGAACTCCGTGTCAAGCTGGGCGTCCCAGTTCTGCCCGTAGTCGTGCGGGGTGGAGATCAGCGCGACAAGGCTGGCGCCGAAGACGGCGGCGGCCGTCAGCGCGGTGACCGCGATGACGCAGCCCGCCAGCGCGCTGCGCACCGGGACCGCGGTCCGGCCGCGGCCCGGCTCGAACGCCATCGCGACGCCGATCCCGCCCGTCACCGAGCCGGTCCTGGTGAGCGCGCCGCCGAGCCGCGAGCGGCGTCCCGTCTGCGCGGGCTCGGCGACGCCGAGCGGTCCGCCCGCCGCTTTCGCCGCCCGCCAGGCGGCGCCGGCCAGCAGCGCGAGCGGCAGCAGTGCGATGACGGCGAACCCGGCCCCGAGGATGGCCACGTTGACCTCGACGCCCGGGTGCGGCTCGGCCAGCCGCGCCGGGCCGATTGGCATCAGCGGGGACGCAGCGATGGCGACCACCACCGCGAGCGCGGCGCCGGCGACGGTGACGACGGCGAGCCGGGCCAGGGACAGCGCGACCAGGCTGCCGCGGGTCGCCCCGATCGCCCGCAGCAGCGGGAACTCCGCCGAATCCAGGGCGAGCTGCCTGCTGAGCAATTGGCCGATGACGCCGAGCGCGATCAGGGCGGCGAGCCCGGCGAACGCGGTGAGCGCGATCGCCTGCGGGTGGATGGCCCGCTGGGTCGCGGCCTGCTGGGTGTCCTGGCTGATGGTCAGGACCTGGCCGTTCGTGTCCGGGTACCGTTTCGACAGCATGGTGACGGCCCGGGTGAGGCTGTCGATGGTCGTGCCGGGCCGCAGCCGCACTGCCGCCTCATTGCCGTAGCTCATCGTGGTCGCCGCGTTTGGCACCGGGAACGAGCTGACCAGCGCCGTCGGCTCGATGTTGCCGCTGCCGCTGCCGCCGCCGATCGGCACGACCTGGGTGTCGAAGACGACGACCGCTGTCACCCGGAAGGACACCGGGACGCGCTTGGCGAAGTCCGGCCTGCCGTCCGGGTCGTTCGGCACGCCGAACAGGCGCAGCGTGCCGCCAGGGCCGATGTGCTCGAGGCCAGCGAGCTGGCTGTCGATCATCGCCTGGCCCTGCACGTTCGGGTCGAACCGCCTGCCTTGCAGGACCTTAACCTTGTCGGTGGCGACGCCGAAGGCGTGGTCGGGGCTCGACATGGCGGTCACCTGGTTGTTCTCCGCGTGCCTGGCGATCGGCAGCACCACCTGGTACAGCACCGCGGTGGACATCTCGGCGACCTGTGGCAGCCCGCGGAGCGCGGCGTAATAGCCAGCAGGGTAGTCGTTGGCCGTAGGGAGGATGTCCGCCTGCGTGGCGTTGGCCCAGCTCAGCAGCCGCGGGTACGCGGTGTCGGTGCGCCGGGCGCCGGCCGCCGCGGTGAGCACCACGCCGCCGATGAGCCCGAGCAGCAGGGCGAGGCTGAGCAGTGCGCGCCACTTGTTCCTGAGGTCGGTGCGCAGCGCGAGCCAGACGGTTGCCATGGGTCTCCGGTTACTCCGTTCGCAGGACGAGCGCGGGCCGCAGCCGGGCGGCTTCCCAGCCGGGTGCAGCGGCGATGACGTTGGCGGCCAGCAGCGTGGCGGGGATGGCCAGCAGCACCGTGGCGAGGGGCACGGTGGCTGCCGTGGAGACCCCGGCGGTGCTGGCGAAGACGGACCAGGCCCAGCGGCCGGCGACGACGCCGAGCGGCAGGCCGATGAGCAGCGCGACGGCGGCGAGGGCGCTTGCCTCCCAGGCGACCGTGGCGAGCACCTGCCGCCTGGTGAAGCCGAGGGTCTTGAGCAGCGCCAGGTCGCGGCGGCGGCGGCGCACGCCGGTGAGCAGCACATGGGCGAGAGTGCCGATGGCGAGGACCGCGAGCACGACGGCGAGCGCGAGCGGGGTGTCCCTAATGCTGGCGTAGTTCTTGATGTCCCCGGGACGCTGGTCGGCGACGGCCGGGATGATGCAGGACCCGACCGGGCAGCCGTTTGATGTGAGGACCTTCGTGATCGTGGCGGCCTCGGCGGCCAGGTCGGTGCCGGGCTTGTACCGCAGCAGGAAGAAGTTGTAGCAGAGCCCGCCGGGCCTGCACGGCGAGTCGGTGGTGGCCTCCCGCGTTCCGGTGGATAGCACGCTGGCCCGCAGCACCGCCCCGGTACCGAGGCCGGTGGGGCTGAAGCTTCCCCGGCTGAACGCGGGTAGCACGGCGACACCGACGACGCGCATCCGGTGCGCGGGGCCAGGGCCGCCGGTGATGTCCTGGTTGACCGTGACCGTGATGGTCTGCCCGAGGCTGGCGCCGATGGCGCGCAGCGTCTGCGCGCCAACCGCGATCTCGTCGGGCGCGGTCGGCGCGCGGCCGGCCAGCAGAGTGAGGTAGCCGCTGCCGCGCACCTGGTCGAGGCCGATCGCGGGCACGACCTTGCCGTCGATGGTGAGCTGGCCATAGTTGCCGGCGGCGTACCCGTCAAGCGCTGTGATCGCGTGCGCCATCTGGGTGCCCTGGGCGGGAGAGGCGGTGCCGAAGTTGAAGTCGACCTCCTGGACCCAGTTCTGCCCGTAGTCGTGCTGGGTGGAGACCAGGCCGATGAGGCTGGCGCCGAAGACGGCGGCGGCCGCGAGAGCGGCGACCGCGATGACGCTGCCGACAAGGGCGCTGCGCACCGGGACGGCAGTCCGGCCGTGGCCGGGCTCGAACGCCATCGCGACCCCGACGCCGCCGGTCACGGACCCCGTGTGGGTCAGCGCCGCCGCCAGCCGCGACGGCCGCGACTGCCGGTCAGTGGGGTCTGCCACGCCAAGCGGGCCTTGGGTCTGGCGGGCCGCCCGCCACGCGGGCGGGACGAGTACGGCGAGCGGGAGCAGCGCGATGGCCGCGAACCCGGCGCCGAGGATCACGAGGTTGACCTCCACGCCCGGGTGCGGCTCCGCCAGCCGGGCGGGCCCGATCGGCATCAGCGGCGACGCGGCGATGGCGATGGCGATGGCGACGACGGCCCCGGTGACGGTCACGATCCCCAGCCGGGCCAGCGACAGGGTGACCAGCGTTGCTCGCTGCACGCCGAGCACCCGCAGGACGGGGAACTCAGCCGCGTCGAGCGCGAGCTGGCGGCTGAGCAGCTGGCCGATGACGGCGAGGGCGATCAGCCCGGCGAGCCCGGCGAAGACGGCGAGCGCGACGGCCTCCGGCCTGATGGCTCGCTCGGCGGTGTTGACCTGGTCTGACAGTGGAAAGGTGATGATGTTCCCGCCGGTGCCCGGATAGCGTTTGGCGAGCGTCTCAGCGGCGCTGGTGAACGCGGTCTGCGACGCGTCCGGCTGGAGCCGGACGGCGGCCTCGTCCGCGGCGGAGAGGTTCGCCGCCGCGGTCGTCGCCGTGAACGGCGAGCTGACCAGAGCGGTCGGCAGGGCATTGTTGGTGCCGGTCGGCACGATCTCGTCGTCGAACACGACGATCGCGGTCACTCGGAACGTCAGCGTGACAGCCTTGTTGTACTCGGGGGCGCCGCTGGGGGCGCTGGGCACCCCGTACAGGCTCAGCGTGCTGCCCGGTGCCAGGTGCTCCGTCCTCGCGAGCCGCTGGTCGACCATGACCTGCCCGGGTGCCTTCGAGTCGTACAGCCGGCCGGCCAGGATCTTGACCCGGTCGACGCTGACGCCCATGGCGCCGTCAGGACTCGACATCAGGTTGACCATGCCTGAGTTACGTGGTGACAGCACCACGTTGTAGATGGAGACGGTGGTCATCGCCGCGATGTGCGGCAGCCGGGCGAGCGCCGTGTAGTACCCGGTGAACCCGGTGTTCTCGGGGGCGATGCCTACCTGGCTGGCGTTCGCCCAGTCCAGCAGCCGCGGGTACGCGGTGTCGGTGCGCCGTGCGCCCGCGGCGGCGGTGAGCACGACGCCGCCGATGAGCCCGAGCAGCAGCGCGAGGCTGAGCAGCGCGGGCCATCGCCGCCGCATGTCAGCGCGCAGCGCCAGCCACACCGTGGTCATAGCCAGCATTCCACCGGCCGGCGCCGCCGCAGGCAATGAGGGCGCCATCCCGGCAAGAGTGGTACTGCCCTCACTCCGTGCGCAAGACCTGCGCTGGGCGCAGCCGGGCGGCGCGCCACCCGGGCCAGACGGCGACGAGGTTCGTCACGACCAGCGTGGCCGGGATGGCGAGCAGCACCAGGGATACCTGGACGGTGGCCTGGGTGGCGACCCCGGCCGTGTTGGCGAACAGCATCCATGCCCAGCGCCCCGTCACAACGCCGACCGGGATCCCGATGAGCAGCGCCGCCGCGGCCAGGGCGGTGGCCTCCCAGGCGACCACGCCCTGGACCTGGGACCTGGTGAACCCAAGGGTCTTGAGCACCGCAACGTCCCGGCGGCGGCGCCGCACCCCGGTGAGCAAGACGTGTGCCAGGGTGCCGACCGCGAGCACCGCGAGCACAGCGCCGAGCGCGACCGGCGTGTCCCTGATCGCGGCGTAATCCCTGATGTCGCCTGGCTGCTGGTCGCTGGTCACCGCGCACGCGCCGAACGGGCAGCCGGCCGCCGCCGTGGCGGTGAGCAGCCGGGTCGCCGTGGCGGCCGTGTCGGTGCCCGGCCGGTAGCGGAGCAGGAAGAAGTCGTAGCAGGTGACGCCGTGTACGCAGCCGGTATTCGCCTGGTACGTGGTCAGCAGCGCGGGCATGACCACGGCGCCGCTGCCCAGGTCGGTGTCGGACAGATCCTGCAGTCCGAAGTCGGGGAGGATCACCTCACCAACGACCCGCATGGTCCGGACGGTGCCCGAGCCGCCTACGCCCGTTGCCAGGTTCACGGCGACCCGCACGGTCTGCCCGAGCCCGGCGTGGATCGCGCGCAGGGTCTGCGCGCCGAGTGCGATCTCGTCCGGGGCGGCCGGTGCGCGGCCGGCCAGCATCGTGAGGTAGCCGCCACCGTCTTGGGGGCTGGCATCACCCTGGCTGGCGCTGCCGGACTCCTGGCCGAGGCCGATGGCGGGCACCATCTGGCCGTCGACGGTGAGCTGGCCGGAATTCCCCTCCGCGTATCCAGTGAGGCCACGCGCTGTGGACAGCACCTTCGCGGCGAACGGAGCCGGGACGGCGGCGAAGCCGGTGGTGAGCTCGGCGTCCCAGTTCTGCCCGTACCGGCCCGGCGTGCCGACCAGCCCGGCGAGGCTGGTGCCGAAGACGGTCGCGGCCACTAGGGCGGCGATGGCCACGATGCTGCCGGCCAGGGCGCTGCGCACAGGGATCGCGGTCCGGCCGCGCCCCGGCTCGAGGGCCATCCGCACGCCGATGCCGCTGCTCACGGGGCCGGCCGACGTCAGCGCGGTCGCTAGCAGGGACGGCCGGGTCCGCGCAGCGGCCGGCTCGGCCACGCCGAGCGGTCCCATCGCGTGGCTCACCGCCCGCGCGGCCGGCCAGGCGAGCATGGCCAGCGGCGCGAGCGCGATGACCGCGAAGCCGATGGCGAGCATGGCCACGCCAGCCTGCACGCCCGGGTCCGGCTCGGCGACCCGGGCGGCGCCGAACGGCATCAGCGGCGACGCGGCAACCGCGATCGCGACGGCGAGGAGCGCCCCGAGGACGGTGACTAGGGCGAGCCGGGCCGCGGATAGGGCGAACAGGCTGCGCCGGGTCATGCCGACTGCGCGCAGGATAGGGAACTCGGCCGAATCCAGCGCGAGCTGGCGGGCGAGCAGCTGGCCGAGCACCGCGAGCGTGATCAGCCCGGCGAGCGCGGCGAAGACCGCCAGGGCCACAGCCTCCGGCCGGATGCCCCGCTCGGTGGCGGTGATCTCGTCGGACAGGTTGGTGAAGACGGTGAAGTTGCCCTCGGCCTGCGGATACTTTTTCTCCACCGCTTTGGCCGTCGCGATGAACGCCGCCGGGTCCGCGCCAGGCCGCAGCCGTACGCCGCCCTCGCCCAGGTAGAAAGTCTTGGTGGCCGCGCTGGTGCGGGTGAATCCGGGGCTGAACAGCACCAGCGGCAGGCTGTTGGTCGCGGTGACGGGCACCACCTGGTCATCGAAGACGGCGATGGCCGTCACCAGGAAGTTGAGCGGGAGGGCGCCCTTGAGATTCGGGCCCGCCGACGTGTTGCCGGGGATGCCGAGCACCCGCAGAATGTCGCCCGGCTTCAGGTGTTCCATGCTGGCGAGCTGTGGGTCGATCACCGCCTCGTCCGCCGCCGCTGCGCTGAACATCCGTCCAGCCACGATCTTGACCCGGTCGACCAACGCGCCGTACGTCCCGTTCGGGCTGGACAGGGCCTGCACCTGGGTGTCCGGCGTGCCGTGCGGCACCGGCAGCGCGACGGTGTATTGGTTCACCGGCGCCACCGCCGCCACCCGCGGCAGCCGGGCCAGCGCGGCGAAGTACGCCGGATCGGGCTCGCCGGGTGCCACCTCGACCTGGGACGCGTTCGCCCAGGCGAGCAGCCGGGGATAGGCGGTGTCAGTGCGCTGGGCGCCGGCCGCCGCGGTCAGCACCACCCCGCCGGCCAGGCCAAGCAGCAGCGCGAGACTAAGCAGCGCGCGCCACTTGCGCCGCACGTCGGCGCGCAGCGCTAGCCAGACCGTTGCCATGGTCAGCATTCCACCGGCAGCCCCAGCCACGGGCAATGGGGGAGGTATCCCGTGACCGGTGGTGCTGCCCGCACCGTTGGCGACCTGAGGAAGGCAAGCTGACTCCCTCCCCGGCCGGCTATCAGTCGGGGGATACTGCGGGGCATGCGGGGTGCGGACGTCTTCGGAGTCGCGTGGTACCGGTTCCGGTGCACGTGGGGTGAGCGCTGGCCGGGGTACCTGGCGCTCGCGCTGCTGCTCGGGCTGCTCGGCGGCCTCGCAATGGGCTCGGTGGCCGCCGCCCGGCGCACCCAGGCCGCGTTTCCCGCCTACCTGGCGAGCACCAACCCGTCCGACCTGACGGTGCTGACCGGCCTGTATGGGGTGGCGGGCAGCAAGGGCTACGACCCGGCTACCATCGCGAAGATCGCCGCGCTGCCCGGCGTGCGGCACGTGTCGAGCTGGGAAGGGCTGAACGTGGCGGTGCTCGGATCCGGGCAGAACCAACAGGAGCAGGCAGGCAGCCAGGGCCTAGCCGGCAGCCTCGACGGTTTGTACTTCACCACCGACCGGGTGACCGTCGTCCAGGGCCGGATGGCGGATCCTGGCAGGACCGACGAGGCGGTTATCGACGCCAAGGGGACCACCGGGCCAGTCCACGTCGGCTCGGTCGCACCCCTCGGCTTCTTCACGAACGCCCAGGTGACGGCGCCAGGGTTCGGCACCCGGCCGGTCAAACCACACCTGACCGTGACGATGAAGGTCGTCGGCAGCGTGGTCTACAGCTCGGAAGAGACCCAGGACGACGCTGACATCCAGCGCGACGGCGGCGCGCTGTTCACCCCGGCGCTGACCCGGCTGCTCGCCCAGTGCTGCGCCAACTTCACCGAGACCTCCGTGCAGCTCGCCCCGGGAACCAGCGTGGCCGCCGCCGAGGCAAGCATCCAGCAGGTGCTGCCGAAGGGGTTCCCCATCGAGTTCTACGTCACGTCGCTCACCGCGGCGAAGGCGCAGCGGGCCATCGAGCCAACGTCGATCGCGCTGGCGGTCTTCGGCGGCATCGCGGCGGTGGCCGCGCTGCTCATCGCGGGCCAGGTGATCGGCAGGCAGCTGCGCCTTGGCGGCGGCGACCTCGGCACGCTGCGCGCGCTCGGCGCGGGCCCGGCCGTGACAACCGGCGACGGGCTGCCCGGGATCGTCGGCGCCATCGTGGTCGGCGCGCTGCTGGCCTGCGCCGTCGCCGTGGGCTTGTCGCCGCTCGCGCCACTCGGCTCGATACGTGCCGTCTACCCCTATTCGGGCATCGCGTTCGACTGGACCATCCTCGGCGCCGGCTTCGTGCTGTTCACCTGCCTGCTGGCCGCGGCCGCCGTGGTGATCGCCTACCGGCGGGCGCCGCACCGCGCTCTCGCCCGCGGCGTGCCGTCCCGTGCCGCCGGGTCGGCCGTGGTGCGCGCCGCCTGGGCGGCCGGCCTGCCGGCGCCGGCGGCTGAGGGCGTCCGGCTGGCTCTCGATCCGCGCGCGGAACGCGGCCGGGCGCCGGTCAGGTCGGCCATCCTGGGTACCGTCCTGGCCACCGTGGTGCTGCTGGCGACGGTGACGTTCGGCGCAAGCCTGACCACGCTCGTCTCGCACCCGGCGCTGTACGGCTGGAACTGGACCTACGCGCTGAGCTCAGGGGTCATTACGGTCAACCACAGCCAGACGACGGCCGTCCTCGACCACGACCCGGAGGTGGCGGCGTGGACGGGCGTCTGGTTCGGCACCGCGCAGATCGACGGCGTGACCGTCCCTGTCCTCGGCACGGACACGAACGCGCCGGTCGCGCCCCCGTTGCTGTCCGGCCACGGCCTGCAGGGACAAGGGCAAGTGGTGCTCGGCGCGATGACCCTCGCGCAGCTGCACAAGAACGTCGGCGACGTCGTCACGGTCACCGACGGGGGACCGCGCCCGTTCTCCGCGCGGATCGTCGGCACCGCTACCCTGCCCTCGATGGGCGTCGCGGCCACCCTGCACACCGAGATGGGCACTGGCGCCGTGCTGCCCTACCAGGACATTCCCGGCACTGCCGGGAACGAGCCCAACAGCGTCCTGGTCACCCTGCGCCCCGGCGCAGACCTCGCGGCGCAGCAGAAAGTTCTCCAGACCATCGTCCCGGCCAACGTAGGCGGCGTGGTGCTGCCCGTGCAGCGCCCTGCGGAAATCGCCGATTACCAGTCGATGGGCACCGCGCCCGTGATCCTGGCCGGCGCCCTCGTGCTCGGCGCGCTCAGCTCGCTGCTGCTGACCCTGATGTCCTCGGTCCGGCGTCGCCGCAGGGACCTCGCGCTGCTCAAGACCCTCGGGTTCACCCGGCGCCAGCTGTCCGCCACGGTGGCGTGGCAGTCCACCGCCGCGATCACGGTCGGCGCCATCGTGGGCGTCCCGCTGGGCATCGCGCTCGGCCGCGCGCTGTGGGCCCTGTTCGCGGGGCAGATCAGCGTCGTGCCGCAGCCGACGGTCCCGGCGCTGACTGTCGTGCTCATCGTGGCCGGCGCGCTGGTCACCGCCAACCTAGTGGCTCTGCTGCCCGGCTGGGTGGCGGGCCGCACCCCCGCGGCCGCGCTGCTGCGCGCCGAGTTACTGGTCTTCGTACAGTTCAGTCAGGTCGGCCGCGCCCGACTCGGCGCTGAAGGCCTCCTGCACGACCGGGTCGTCGCTGGTGCCGAGCACCCGCCAGTCTTCGCCTGGCTCCAGGATCTTCTCGGCGCCGCGGATCGAACGGAAGTCCAGGCCGCCGCCCACAGCGGGCGGCTCCTTGCCCTCGGCTAGGCCCTTGGCGGCGGAGATCAGGAGGTGCCGCATCCGGCTGATGGCCTTGTCGGTGGAGCCGAGCTGCTCCTGGGTGCGGTCGTAGATCGGGCCCATCGACTCGGTCACCATCAGGTCCTGGCTGACGAAGTCCGCGACGCCGCTGAACGTGGAGTTCCGCTGCACGTCCCGGTCGATCAGGTAGTCGTTCTCGGCGGTATACCGGCGGGGGACGATTCCGTCGTTGTAGGAGGAAATCGGCGTCGAGAACGGGGCGATCGAGAAGAGGTTCGCGCCGCCGAGCCCCCGGGGGTTCGGCCGCTGCTTCGGCGCGAAGAAGTAGCGCCAGCAGTTCTCGTCGTCGATCGGGATGAACATCCCTTGCCCGGCGCTGAACGGGATGCTGGCGACCATGGTGTGGAACGGCACCGCGAAAGCGGTGATGCGGACGTGGGTGTTGCCGTTGGGGGTGGTGCGGATGCCCGCGTAGCGGTACCCGTACCAGGTGTCGTCGAGTTCGAGCCGCGGGGCACGATCGTGCCGCCAGAACTTCCAGGACATGGCGTTGGACGGATAGCCGGGCTTATCCGAGCCGTCGTCGGGGATGTCGTCGATGCCGACCCACTGATGCAAGTGGGAGATGTGGGCGGTGTCGATGTTGCCTTCCATCGCCTGCACCCAGTTGCAGGTCGAATGCTGCTTGGTGGCGATGAACTCGCTGGCGTCCATCCCGTCGGACCCGAAGTCCCTGAAGGGCGTCATGGTCTCCCGCGGCCCGAGGTAGGCCCAGACGATGCCGCCGGACTCGTGCACCGGGTAGGCGCGCATCCGGACCTTCTCGCAGAACGGCGCCGGCTCGCTGGGCATGTCCACGCACCGGCCGTGCACGTCGAAGGCCCAGCCGTGGTAGACGCAGCGGATCGCCTGATCCTCATTGCGGCCGAAGTACAGCGACGCGCCGCGGTGCGGGCAGTTCTCCTGCACCAGCCCGATCTGCCCCGTGGTGTCCCTGAACGCGACCAGGTTCTCGCCGAATAGCCGCACCCGCGCGGGCGCGCCGCCCCGCTCGGGGATCTCGGCAGTCAGGCAGGTCGGCGTCCAGTACCGGCGCAGCAGCTCGCCCATCAGCGTCCCGGGCCCCACCCGA
>DATBBI010000331.1:0-5666 GCA_036271115.1 Trebonia sp. | reverse complement strand
GCGTTGTCCTTGAAGATGCCCGGCTTGACCTCGTCCCTGATCGCGGTCTTCTCCAGGTCCGCCATCCAGCGCTCAGGGGTGAGCACCGGGAAGTCGGTGCCGAACAGCACCTTGTCCTTCAGCAGCGTGTTCGCGTACTGCACAAGGATGGGCGGGAAGTACTTCGGCGACCACCCGGACAGGTCGATGTAGACCTGCGGCTTGTGGGTGGCGACCGATAGCGCCTCCTCCTGCCAGGGGAACGAGGGGTGCGCCAGGATGATCGGCATGTCGGGGAAGTCCACCGCCACGTCGTCCAGGTACATGGGGTTGGAGTAGGCGAGCCTGATCCCGCCGCCGCCCCTGGTGCCGGCCCCGGCGCCGGTCTGCCCGGTGTGGAACAGCGCGGGCAGCCCCGCCGCCTCGATGACCTCGTACAACGGGTAGGCGGCCCGGTCGTTCGGATAGAACCCCTGCGAGCTCGGGTGGAACTTGAATCCCCTGACGCCGAATTCCTCGATCTGCCGCTTGGCGCGTCCGACGCCCTCGGCGCCGCGCGCCGGGTCCACGCTGCCGAACGGGATCAGGATGTCGGCGTGGTCGCGGGCCCGCTCGGCGATCTCTTCAGGGGTCGCCCGGGACGGGTCTTCCGGCGCGCCGGCGTTGTCGATCGTGAACGTGACGGCCGCCATGTTCCGCTCGCGGTAGTAAGCGGCCAGGTCATCGACGGTGAAGGCCGCCGCCGCCGTCTTGAAGTACTTCGCCATCGCGGCGAGGTGCTCGTTCTCGTCCGCGCTCGCCGGAGGGGCGTTCACGGACCTGTGCACATGGGTGTGCACATCGATCGCGACCAGGTTTTCCACTTCCATAGCGGGGATTATCCCGTCGCCTTTTCACTTCGTCATGACGTGATCACGCCAATTTATGACGCCGTCAATTTGTGGGTAAAACGGTCGTAGCCAGCGCTCGCCAAGTTTCGCTCTCCCGGTACGACCGCCGCGGTATTCCAATATCCGGAACGTCCCCGGCTCTCTCCGGTCCCTTCCATTCCCGCCGCGGCGGCGGCGACCCGGGCGGCGCCGGCCGCGCTGAGCCAGCTCGTGTCCGCGGGGTGCAGCGGCAGCGCGAGCACGTCGGCGAGCAGCTGCCGCCACGCGGGATGGGTCGCGCCGCCGCCGCCGAGGAGCACGGCTTCCGGCTGGTGGCCGGCCGCGCGCAGGTCGTCGAGACGCTTACGCAGCAAGAAGGCGACCCCCTCAATCGCACCACGCGCGAGGTCGTCCCTGTCGTGGCCGAGCGTGAGCCCCTCCCAGGCGCCGGCCGTCGCCGGGTCCCACCGCTCGCGCGCCAGGTACGGCAGGAACACCGGCGTGTCCGCCCGCCACGGCCGCCCGGCCATGTCGTACAGCTGCTGCCAGGTCACCCCCAGCACGCCCCGCACCCAGTCCAGCGCGACCCCCGCGTTCTGCACCGGCGCCAGCCGGTAAAACCGCGCGCCGACGGCGCTCTCGCCCGCCGCGCTCCGGCGCGCCGCCCCCGCGTCCACCGACCGGAACAGGTTCGTGTTCCGCACCGGCCGGAACTTGCCTTCCGGCACCATCCACTGCCCCCCGGTCCCCAACGTCAGCAGCGCCCACCCAGCATTCAGGTCCGCCGCGTACAGCGCCGCGGCCGTGTCGGCCGCGCCGACCGCGACCGGAATGCCCGGCGTAAGTCCTAGCTCATTGGCCGGCCCCGGCAGCAACTGCCCGGCGACCTCGGTCGACCCGAGGACAGGCGGCAGCTTCTCGTCCGGCAGCCCGAGCGCGTCGATGACCCCGTCCGCCCAGACGCCACGTGCCACGTCGAACAAGAGCGTCCCTGACGCGTCAGTCGGATCGGTGGCGGCCAGCCCGGTGAGCCGCATCCGCAGCCAGTCCTTCGGCTGCAACGCCCACCGGGCCCGGCGCAGGACATCCGGCTCGTGCGCGGCTAGCCAGCCCAGCATGGGCCCGGCCATCCCCGCCGACGCCTGATTCCCCAGCGGCCGGGTCAGCTCCGCGGGCAACTCCCCGTACCGGGCGGCCTCCGCCTCGGCGCGCCGGTCGAGCCACAGAATGGCCGGCCTGACGGCGTTCCCGTCGTCCCCGGCGAGGGCGACCCCGTGCATCTGCCCGTCAACCCCGACGGCCGCAACCTCGACGTCGGCGCTCGCATCCGCGAGCGCCTCGCGCACCGCGGCCACGGTCGCCCGCCACCACTCCGCCGGATCGGTCTCGGCGAGCCCCTCACCAGGCGAAACAACCCGGTACCCGGCCCGCCCCCGCCCGAGGATCCCCCCGTCCGGCGTCATCACGAGCGCCTTGACCTGACTAGTCCCCAGATCGATCCCCAGCACGGCTCGCCGCTTGCCCACCCCAGGATTCTCCTATGCCCCGGATTGGCGGTGTGGCCCACAGCGTCAATAGATCCCCACCCATGGCCCACACCGCCAACTCCGCCCGTCAGCCGTCAGCGCGATAACAGCAAGAAGCCCGAGCGGCGCCAAGATAATGGGTCGTTGTGCACCCTCTGGTGTGCCTAACGACCCATTATCTTTTGGCGGCTTGCTGCCGCCGAGTCGGCGCCTGCGTCGCATAGTGACATATGGTGACTTGACGGTCGCTCAGCGTGTAAGTTACGCTACGGAGCTAAGCGGTCACAAGGTGATATACCGGACCGTCAGCCCGGGAGAACGCACATGACCACAAGCAACCCGGTCCACCGGCGGAACGGCGCGGTGGACACCTGGACCAGCAACTCCGCCCGCGCCCAGCGCGGGGACAACACCTGGGGCTAGGCCCGCAGCGAGCGCATGGACTGCGTCCACCGCAGGAGTTCGTCCAGCATCGCGGTGGCCGAGGCCTCCATCGCCTCGGTCGGCTTGAGCCGGCCGTCCTCGTCCAGATGCGAGTGGACGAACGGGATGTTCACCGCCTCCAGCATCGGCATCATCTTCAGCGCGGTGAGGACCTGCTTCAGCATCTGCGCGGCCCGGGTCCCGGCCGCGACCCCGCCGTAGCTGACGATCCCGGCGGGCTTGTGCTGCCACTCCCTGTGCAGGTAGTCGATGGCGTTCTTCAGGGCCGCGTTGAACCCGTAGTTGTACTCCGGGGTCACGAAGATGAACGCGTCCGAGTCCTCGACGAGGGCGCTCCAGTCCTTGGTGTGCTGGTGCACGTACTGGTGCAGCCGCGGGTGGTTCGGCTCGTCGAGGATCGGCAGGTTCAGCTCGGCCAGGTCCGTCACCTGGACGTCGAAGCCGCCGTGCTCCCTGGCGCGCTCGGCGATCCAGTCGGCGACGGCGGGGGCCACCCGGCCGGGGCGGGTGCTGCCGATGATGATCCGCAAGACGGGCTTGGCCACGCGTGACCTCCGGGGAAGTTAGTTCGCACATAACAAGTACCAAAACGATACCTGACGCGTCAACCAACCCAACAGGTCGGGTATTCCTACAGCCACGCCTCCTGCATCACGCGCATCTCATCGGCCACGTCGACGGTCATGCCGGTCATTGACAGCACCTCATCGACCGTGAACCCGGCCGCGATCTCCTCGAGCGTGAACCGGTCCGCCCGCGATGGCCGGCGCAGCAGCGCCAGGTCCGTGATGATGGCGTCCACGCAGTTCGGCATGGTCAGCGGGAACTCGCACCTCTCGACCAGCTTGGGCCGGCCCTTCGAGTCGCAGTGCTCCAGCGTGGTGAACACGTGCTGCGCCCCGGCCGCGAGGTCCATCGCCCCGCCGATGCCGCCGCCGATCATGCCCGGCGCCGACCAGTTGGCCAGGTCGCCGTTGCCGCCGACCTGGTACGTGCCGAGGATGACCGCGTACAGCCGCCCGCCGCGCGCGATCTCGAACGACGTCACCGAGTCGAAGAACGACGTCCCGGCGCGGGTTGTCACGAACATGCCCCCCGCGTCATGCAGGTCGGGGTCGAACTCCTCGTCGGTCGCGAACCCGCCGTAGTTGAGCAGGCCGTTCTCCGCGTGCAACACGACCGGCCTGTCCCGCACCCAGTTCGCGACCTGCACCGGCAGCCCGGCGCCGAGGTTCACCACGGAGTTGTCCGGCAGCAGCGCGGCCGCGCGCCGCCCGATCTGCTCCCGCGTCAGCGCGGGCTTGCCGAGGTACTCCTTCGCGGACGAGGCCGGCCGGCTGACCCGCTTCGGCAGGTTCCTGATGTCCATCCGCACGGTGATCGGCACCACCCGGGTGACGAACACGCCCGGCAGGTCCACGTCCTGCGGCGCGATCGCCCCGGTCTCGACGATCTCCTCGGCCTCGACGATCGTGACCCGTGCCGCCTTCGCGAACGACACGTTGAAGTTCTGCGATCCGCCGCGGAACACCACGTTCCCGAAGTGGTCCGCCCGCTGCGCCCGGATCAGGGCGAAGTCCGTGGTGATGGCCCGCTCGAGCACGTAAGGGCGCCCGTCGAAGTACCTGATGTCCTTGCCCTCGGCGATCTCGGAGCCGAAGCCGGTCGGCGTGTAGACCGCGGCGAGTCCCGCGCCGCCGGCCCGCATCCGCTCGACCAGCGTCCCCTGCGGGACCATCTCCAGCGTCATCTCCCCGGCATCGATCTGCTTCTCGGCCTCGGAGACCACCCCTGGCCGCGCGGAGAAGCAGGTGACCAGGTGCGCGATCTGATGGTTTTCCGCGAGCACGTGACCGGTCGGGAACCCGGGCTGGCCGAGCCCGTTGCAGTAGACGGTCAGCCCCCTGGTTCCCTTCTCGGCCAGCGCCGAGATGAGCGTGGACGGATAGCGGTGCGAGAGGCCGAACCCGGCGATGCCGACGCTCGCCCCGTCCTCGATGTCGGCGATGGCCTCGGCGGCCGACGCCATCACCTTGCTCAACGGACCCTCCCGTTCTAGGTGTGCTTGACGATCCAGTCGGTGAGCACCGCGGCGACCTCCGCGTTGTTCTTCTCCAGCATCATCGCGTGCCCGTTGCCCTGCAGGCCCAGGTCAGCCAGGCGCAGCTCGTCAACGGATGCCCCGCATTCGCGCAGGTACTCCGCGGTGGCGTGGCAGGACGGCTCGAACCCTGAGCACGGCGACGACACCACCGCGACGGGAATGCCGCCCAGCTTCGCGTCGCCAGAGCCTGGCCCGTAGGACACGGGCACCGCAGTCAGCCCGTACGTAAAGTCACCGAGCACCGGGTGCTTCACGAACGGCGGCCCGGCGGTCTCGATCGCCACGAGCGCCTTGACCAGGTGCGGCCGCTCGGACAGCGCGAACCACCCGAACGCGCCGCCGAACGAGTGGGTCAGCAGCACCGACGGCCCGATCCTGTCCAGCAGCCCGACCGCGCCGTCCCGCATGTCCTCGTGCGCCCGCACGAGGTCCGGCGGGAACGGCTCCTGCCAGGCAAGGAACGTCGCGAGCGCCGGGTCGTCCCGGTCGCCGCCACCCGGCCACTGGGTGTGCTCGGGCAGCCCGGGCGGCGACGGCGCGGCGAACGTGGCGACGAAGCCCTCGTACGCCGCGGGCGGCCCGATCGGCCCGTAGATGTCCGGATGGTACGGCGACCGCCCGAGCCCCGGCCGGTCGACGGTGTACACCGCGAACCCGTCCCGCAGGAAGATGGTCGACCACCCCGCGCGCCCGTCAGGGGTGGTGAGCATGTCGAGCGCCTGCCCGCCGCCGCCGTGCACGAGG
>DATBBI010000330.1:0-7795 GCA_036271115.1 Trebonia sp. | reverse complement strand
CCGGCTACGCGGTCACCCTGGAGGCCGCCTCCGCCGAGGAACTGGCGCCGCTGCTCATGCGGGCCTGGGGACTCACCTCCCGCGAGCGCGAGGTGGCGCGGCTGGTGATCGACGGACGCTCCAGCGAGGACATCGCGGCGGAGCTGTTCATCTCCGTGCACACGGTCCGCGATCACGTCAAGGTGATCTTCGGCAAGGTCGGCGTCAGCCGTCGCCAGGACCTGACCGCCGCCCTCACCGGACGGTAATTCGCCCTGGGCCTATTCTTCGGCGGTCTGGCCGATACCGTTGATGGCGTCGCGGACCGCGGGCGTCAGCAGCTGAAGGAGCGGCGCCGCGGCGCTCTGGAGCTGTCGCACCGCGTCCTGCAGCCCGCCGTCCGGGACGGCGGTGCCCTTCGGCGACTTGTCGATCACCGTGAGCGTGCGCGCCATGAGCCCGCCGAGATACTGGGCCTGCTCGAGGAAATGCCGGGCTGTCGGGTCGTTGATGAGCACGGGCGCGCCGGTGAGCAGCATCAGCATGTGCGTGCGGAAACCGTCGGACGCGGCGTCGCGGTCGCCCGATGCGTCCGCCAGTGCGGAGACGGCCTGCGCGGAGCGAGCGGCCTGCGCCGCCATGATGGCGGCCTGCGCGGCGACCGCATGCGCGCGCTGCCGGCTCTGCCGCCTGTTGAGCAGCTGATTCACGACCAGAACCGTGATCAGCAGCACCAGTAGCCCGGCCACCGTGTCCGTCGTGAGCGGGCGGGTCGCCCACCACCGCCGCTGCCCGGCGTCCGCGAGTTCGCCGACCACGAGCGCCACCGTGATCAGCGTAGCCAGGACGGCAGGGGGCCAGCCCAGGAAGCGGTTGGACACCAGACGACTCTAGGGGCGCTGCCCGTAACTGGCCAGCTTCGCCGCGACGGCCTCGATCTCGCCGGGCGGCAGCAGCCGCGGCGTCCCGGCGGCGGCCGCGCGCAGGTACACGTCGCAGACCCATTCCAGGTACACGGCCCGGTCGCAGGCGGTCTTCAGGTCCGGGCCGGTCGCGACCGCGCCGTGGCTGCCCAGCAGGCACGCGGTGCGCCCGCGCAGCGCATGGACGGCGTTGCCAGCGAGTTCGTCCGTGCCGTACGTGGCGTACGGGGCCACCCGCACCGCGCCGCCGAACATCGCCACGTAGTAGTGAATCGCCGGCACCTCGTCCGCCAGCGTCGACACCGCCGTCGCCGCGACAGAGTGCGTGTGCACGATCGCCGCCGCCCCGGCCCCGTCCCCGGCCCCGGCGTCCGCGCCGTAGACAGCCAGGTGCAGCGGCAGCTCGCTGGTCGGCGCGAGCCGCGCCTCGACTGGGGTGCCGTCGAGCCGGTGCACGCCCACGTCCCTGGCCGCCAGTTCCGCGTAGTCCACCCCGCTGGGTGTCACCGCCACGAGGTCGTCCATCCGGACGCTGACGTTGCCCGCCGTGCCGACCACGAGCCCGGCCGCGGACAGCTTCCTGCAGGCGCGCACTATCTCCTCGCGCTCCCGTTCGAGCAGCATCGCGCCTCCATCAGGCCGAGAGGTAGCTTCAACCTTATGGGAGGGACTACAGCACAGCCCGGCGCGCTGGACGACGTGATCGCCTGGCGGGACGGGCACATCGTCGCCATCGACCAGACCGTGCTGCCGCACGAGTTGCGGCTGCTCGACATCACCACGGTCGACGGCCTCGTCGACGCGATCGTCCGGCTGGCGGTCCGCGGCGCTCCGGTCCTCGGCGTGGCGGGCGCGCTGGGCGTGGCGCTCGCGGTCCGGCAGGCCGAACGTGAGGGCTGGGACGCCGACCGCCTCGGCACCGAGGTCAAGCGGATCGCCGATGCCCGGCCGACCGCCGTTAACCTGCGCCGTGAGGTCGCGGCCGCGGCGGCGGTGATCCCGCGGGGCGCCGCCGCGGTCGAGGCCGCGGCGAACGCGGTGCGGGACGACACCATCGCCGTCAGCAGGCAGATCAGCGAGCGCGGAGCCAGGTACCTGCTGGAGTCGGCCGGGGACGTTCCGCTCAAGATTCACACCCACTGCAACACGGGAACCCTTGCCTGCCTGGGGTGGGGCACGGCGCTCGGCATCATCCGCGCACTGCATGACGCCAGCGCGCTCGCGCACGTGATCGTGGACGAGACCCGTCCCTTGCTACAGGGCGCCCGGCTAACGTGCTGGGAGCTCGGCCAGCTCGGCATCGAGCACTACCTCGCCTGCGACGGCGCGGCGCCGTTCATGATCAGCCAGGGGATGGCCGACGCCGTCGTGGTGGGCGCCGACCGGGTCGCGGCCAACGGCGACGTGGCCAACAAGATAGGCACGTACTCGCTCGCGCTCGCCGCGCGCCAGGCCGGCATCCCGTTCGTGGTCGCGATCCCCGAGTCGACGTTCGACGACGCGACGCAGCGCGGCGACCTGATCCCGCTCGAGCAGCGGCCCGCCGGCGAGGTCACCCACATCCTCGGCGTCCCGGCCGCACCGGCCGGCACCCGCGCGCTCAACTACGCCTTCGACGTGACCCCGGCGGAGCTGGTCACCGCGATCGTGACGGAGAACCGGCTGATCTTCCCCGGAGAACCCGGCGGTTAAGCCGGTTGACGCAAGCGCCGGGACGGGTACCCGTCCTACCGTGTGGTCCTGTGAGATTGCCGGCTAACCAGGGGGTTCTGACCGCGATGACAGACACGATGATGGCGCTCCGGGCGCACGCCCGCGGCGGCCCTGAGCAGCTGGTCTACGAGTCCGCCCCGGTCCCCGTGTCGGGACCGGGTGAGGCACTCGTCGCGGTGCACGCGGCCGCGATCACCTTCGCCGAGCTGAGCTGGGACGAGTCCTGGACCACCAGCGACGGGCGGGACCGCACGCCGGTCATCCCCTCGCACGAGGTGTCAGGAACGGTCGCCGGCCTCGGCCCCGGTACCGGCGGCCTGGCAGTCGGCGAGGAGGTGTACGGCCTGATCGACTTCGACCGCGACGGGGCGGCGGCGGAATACGTGACGGTGCCCGCCGCGGACCTCGCGGCCAAACCGCGGTCGGTCTCTGACGAGGAGGCGGCCACCTTGCCGCTGGCGGCCCTGACCGCGTGGCAGGCGCTCGTCGACCACGCGGCACTCCAACCGGGGGAGCGGGTTCTCGTGCAGGGCGGCGCGGGCGGCGTGGGCAACTACGGCGTCCAGCTCGCCGCTATCCTCGGCGGCACGGTCACGGCGACGGGCGCCGCCAGGCAACGGGACTTCGTCCTCGGCCTCGGCGCCACGACGTTCCTGGCGCCGGGCGCCGGCAACACGGCCGGGTACAAGGCGGTCGCGCCGGACGGCTTCGACGTGGTCCTCGACACGGTCGGCGGCGCCGTTCTGGACGCCTCCTACGGGCTGACACGCCGGGGCGGCCGGCTGGTGACGCTCAGCGCCCCGCCGTCGGCGGACAAGGCGGCGGCAGTCGGCGTGGACGCCATGTTCTTCATCGTCACCCCGGACGCCGCGGAGCTGGCGACGCTCGCCGGGCTGGTCGACGAGGGCAGGCTGCGCCCGGTGGTCAGCCAGGTCTTCCCGCTGCGCGACGGCAGGCAGGCCTTCGAGTCCGCCACCACGCCGCACCCGCCAGGCAAGACAGTCCTGACGGTCCCCTGACGCCCAGCGCTTCACGCCCCAGCGTGCGGTCCCACTTAGGAGCAGAAAACTACGCAAACACCGTGATAACAGCAAGAAAAGAGTAGGGTTCTGCTCCAAAGTCATGATCATCTCACGATGTGAGACGATCGGGGGTCCCCACGTGCGCTCGCCGCCCGGCCCGGTCCTGCCCGCCATCATCGTCAGGCAGTGGCCATCACCCGCTGATAACAGCAAGAAGCGGCCGCAGAAGCGGCCGCTCGCCCGCCACGGCGGACGACGCGCTACTGCTTGCGGCCGACGCCGCCCATGCCGGGTACCTCGCCGGCGTCAGGGAACAGGGTGGCGTCCGGCCGCCACTTGTTCAGTTCCACCACGCCGGGGGAGACCAGCTTGAGCCCGTCGAAGAACCCCGTAAGCGCAGCCGGGCTGCGCGGGTGATACGTGTTCGCCGAACTCTGGTTGTACGCCTCCACGGCCGTGGTGAACGACTCGCTGGTGTTGGTGCCGTCGCTCAAAGCCAGGTAGCTGCCGGACGGCATCGGCTCCATCAGCCGCCTGATGACCTGCTCCGGCTGGTCGGAGTCCGGCACCTGGCCCACGATCCCGAGCATCATCAGCGCGACCGGCCGCGAGAAGTCGAGCGTCCGGGACGCCTGCGCAAGGATCGTAGCCGTGTCGCGCATGTCGGCATCGATGTAGTCGCAGGCGCCCTCGGGGGTGCTGGTGAGCAGCGCGCGGGCGTGCACGAGCACGAGCGGGTCGTTGTCGACGTAGACGATCCGCGAGGAAGGAGCGATCGCCTGCGCCACCTGGTGGGTGTTGTTTGCGGTTGGCAACCCGGTGCCGATGTCAAGGAACTGCCGGATGCCCGCCTCCCCGGCCAGGAACCGCACGGCCCGGCCGAGGAACGCCCGGTCGGCACGGGCGAGCCGGCTGATGTCCGGGAACATCTGCATGACCTGGTCGCCGACCACGCGGTCGACCGGGTAGAAGTCCTTGCCGCCCAGCCAGTAGTTCCACACCCGGGCGGAGTGCGGCATGGACGAGTCGATCGCGGGCCCATTGCCCCCGGGCGTGGACGAGCTTTCGGTCACGCGAGAATTCTCCTGTCTAAGTCTCTTTGAGCAGCGCCCTGAGCATGTCCCTGCTGCCTGCGCCGGTAGCGGCCTGCACGCACAGCTGGTTCATCACGGCCAGGTAGGTCGCGACGTCATCCGGCTGGTCGAGGTACTGCGCGCTGCTCAGCTGCTCGAGGTAGACCACGTCGGGCAGGTCGGGTTCCGGGAACCGCAGGATGGTGAACGGCCCGCCCGCCGCGGGGTGCGGCCCCGCCTTGAACGGGATGATCTGGAGGGTGACGTTCGGCAGGTCGGTGATCTCCAGCAGGTGCTCGAGCTGGGCGCGCGTCACCCCGCGGCCGTCCGGGGGCCTGCGCAGCGCGGCCTCGTCGAGCACGGCCCAGAAGTCAGGCGCGTCGGGCTGAGTCAGCAGCCGCTGGCGCTGCATGCGCAGGCTGACCCGGCGCTCGACCTCCTCGGTCGGCGCGCTCGCGTTGGAGATGAGGATGACCGCGCGCGCGTAGTCCTCGGTCTGCAGCAGGCCGTGGATGAACTGCATCTCGTAGCTGCGGATGACCGACGCGGCCTTCTCCAGGCCGATGTAGAGCTCGAGCCACCGGGGCAGGATGTCGTTGTACTGCTGCCACCAGCCTGGGACGCTGGCCTCCCTGGTGAGTTCGAGCAGCTTGTCGCGCTCGGCCTCGTCGGTGACGCCGTATAGGGTGAGCAGGTCGGCCACGTCCCGCTGCCTGGCGGTGGTGCGCCCCCGCTCCAGCCGGCTGATCTTGGAGTGCGTCGCCCGGATCACCTCGGCGGCTTCCGCCGTGGTCAGCCCGCTGGCTTCACGGTACTTGCGCAGCTGGGCACCCAGCGCGATACGCAGCACGGTCGGCCCGCTCTGCGCGCCGACAAGCGCTCCCCTGCCCTCAGGCTCATGGTCCGGTCCCGCATTTTTCCCATGATTTACATTCATCGACACTCCCTGCCGCCGCCCCCGGCGTGGTAGACGGACATAGTGTCGCATCGGTTTGCCAGTGGTGCATAGCTTTGCACACGCAAAAGGCACGCACGAGCAAAGTGGTGCACCATGTCCCCCACGGCGGATCAGCCGCAAAGGTAGTCGAATTCCCCGTCTTTAACACCGCGGATAAATGCGGTGATCTCGGCCGGCGTGTAGACCAGCGCGGGGCCGGCCGAGTCGCGCGAGTTGCGGACGGCAACGCCGCCGCCGGCGAGCTCCGCTACCTCGACGCAGCTTCCGTTCGGGTTGCTGTGGACGCTCTTGCGCCAGCTGACTCCGGCCAGCCCGGAGGCTGGCATGCCGTTGTAAGCCTGACGCGCAGAGACCTCAGTCATCACCACTCCCAGCACAGGAGATGCACGTGCATCCGTCTGTCACATTCAATCAAATGATCGTGCAGATGTTCGTGCATTCACAATTTCCGGTGCGGTGGTGCTGGAAGAGTAGTCACCTTACGTTCGGAATTAGAAGATCTTATATTCAGAACGTACGGTACCGCCTCCGCGGCTCCGCCGTCTCTCACTCCGGCCGCAGCACCAGGCAGCTGCTGGTCGCGGTGGCGTACACCTTGCCCGCGTCGTCGGTGATCCTGGCCTCGGCGAGCGCCGTCCGCCGGCCGAAGTGCACGACGTTGCCCTCGGCGGTGACCGGGCCGGTGGCAACCGTGACCGGCCGCAGGAACTTCACCGACAGGTCAAGGCTCGTGTAGAAGACGCCCGCCGGGAGCTTGGTGTGCACGGCGCAGCCGCAGGCGGAGTCCAGCAGCGTCGCGAACACGCCGCCGTGCACGCCGCCGAGCGTGTTGTAGTGGAATTCCCGCGGCGTCAGCCGGAACACGGCACGCCCGTCGCCGAACGCGACGCCGTCGAAGTCCAGCGCCCGCAGGATCGGCGGCGGCGGGATCATGCCGTCCGCAATCCCCGCGAAGAACTCGGCCCCGCTCAGGCCTGCCCCGGTAGCGGCGCCCTCGACTGGGTCCTCCCAGGTGAAGGTGCGCTGCCGGGGCTGAGTGCCGGGCTGTTCGGTGTCGGTCGCTGTCGTCATGGCCACCTCGCTCGCGCTTCTGAGTTTCTAAAAGCAACCTAGCACGCGTACGATGCCGGACATGAGCATGCCGGACATGAGGCCGTATAGCGCGTACGACAGCGACACCTGCTCGATCGCCAGGACGCTCGCCCTGATCGGCGACCGGTGGACGCTGCTCGTGCTGCGCGACGTGGCCAACGGCGTCCGGCGCTTCGACGAGCTGGCCGGCCACCTCGGGATCGCGCGCAACATCCTGGCCAGCCGGCTGGCCCGGCTGACCGAGGCGGGTCTCGTCGAGCGCGCCGCCTACCGCGAGCCCGGCGCGCGAGAGCGGCATGAGTACCGGCTCAGCGGGCCTGGCCGCGAGCTGATGCCCGTCCTGGTGGCGTTCATGGCGTGGGGCGACCGTAACCTCGCCGGCCCGGAGGGGCCGCCGGCCGTGGTGCGGCACGCCGGCTGCGGCGGCGCGATCCGGGTCTCGCTGAGCTGCGACGAGGGGCATGAGCTCGGGGAGCGGCCGCGGCTGCGGGTGGAGCCGGGCCCGGGGAGCAAGGTGCGGTCGTTACGTCTCGCTAGGGCCGGGCGACGCGCCTGATGAGATCCTCCCAGCCGCGGGCCAGCCGCTCCGCGGCGTCGTCCGCGGCGTCGCCGGCCAGCACGTCGGAGGACAGGTACAGCAGCAGCGGCCCGTCGAGGGCGGCGGTGAGCTGGGTGGCGAGCACGTCCAGGTCGGCCGCGGCGAGCCGCAGCTGGCCGAGCAGCAGCCGGATGTGCCCTCGTGACATCGGCCCCTGCGTGCCGGGCCGGACCGGCTCCCGGCCGTCGATCGCGGCCCGCGCGATCTCGCGGCAGCCGATCAGGAAGCCGATCCTGGCCCGGCCGTAGGCGATGAGCCGGTCCAGCGGCGGCGCGCCGGGACCGAGCGGCGGAGGCCCGGACAGCACCTGCTGCTGGAAGGCCCGCTCGTCGTCGTCGAGCAGCGCCTGGAAGATCCCGGCCCTGGTGCCGAACCGGCGGAACACCGTGCCCTTGCCCAGGCCCGCGCGCTCGGCGAGCCCGTCCATGGTCAGCTTG
>DATBBI010000329.1:0-2048 GCA_036271115.1 Trebonia sp. | reverse complement strand
CACATGCAGCACGCGCTGGTGCGGCTGAGCGCCGTCCGGCGTGAAGCGGCCCCAGAACTCGTACTTGGCGGGCAGGTCGACGTCGGCGTGCTCGGCCAGCCACACGCGCAGCGCGGCCGGGTCGGTCAGTGCCTCGTACACAACCTTGGGCGGGGCCGGAACGACCGCGCGCAAGCGCAGGTCAGGCTCGGTCATCGGGATCTCCCTTCGGATAGCAGGCGAGGGCCAGACGGAACGCGTCGCCCTCGGCACCGCCGTATCGGGTGAACAGGTCCTGCAGCGTCTGCTGCAGCTCGTCGAGGAACGCCTGACGCTGCTCCGGGCGCACCCGGATGTCTCCGGACACGCCGATCGAAGGCAGGTCCGGCCGGGTGAGGTCGAGCGCGGCGACATCCGCCTGGACGTCCTCCATCAGGTCGACCAGGTAGCCCAGGCTGAGCCGGTCACGGGTCTGGCGCAACCCGACCCGGCCCACCAGGCTCGGGGACAGCCAGTAGGACCGGCCGGCCGCCTGGTAGATCCCCTCGTGGATCGCGCGCACCCGGCGCTCGGCCACCTGGCGCACCAGGCCGGCCTCCAGCAGGCGCTTTACGTGGTAGTAGACCCGCTGCGGGGTCTGGTCGAGCTCGACCGCCACCTCGGTGCACGACCGGGGCTCGGCGAGCTGCCGCAGCACATCGATCCGCTGCGGCTTGAGCAGGGCCTCAGCCTGGCCGATCTGGTCGAGGTAAACGACGTCTCTCATGACAAAATCAGTCTTTACGTAAAAGAATTTTTTGTCAATGGTCTGCTAGCGACCCGAGAAGGGCGAGGGCGCGGCCGGTCACGTCCTGCTCCTCGGCCGGCAGCCATGTGACGCGCGGGTCGCGGCGGAACCATGACTCCTGGCGGCGGGCGAAGCGGCGCGTGGCGCGCACCGTTTCCTCCCGCGCCTGGTCCAGCGTGCACTCCCCGTCGAGGCAGCGGAGCATCTGCTGGTAGCCCAGCGCGCGGCTCGCCGTCTTGCCGTCGCGCAGTCCCTCGCGATCGCGCAGCTCGCGCACCTCGGCCTCGAAGCCGGCCGCCCACATGCGGTCCACCCGGGCCTCGATGCGGCGGTCGAGTTCCTGGCGCGGCAGCGCCAGGCCGATCTGGACGGCGGCGTGGCCGGCGTCGTAGCCGGGGAGGTTGGCGCTGAACGGGCGGCCGGACAGCTCGATGACCTCCAGGGCGCGCACGATCCTGCGGCCGTTGGAGGGCAGGATCGCGGCGGCGGCCGCCGGATCCAGTGCCATCAGGCGCGCATAGAGCGGCTCGGGCCCGGCGGCGGCGAGCTCGGCCTCCAGCCCGGCCCTGATCCCCTCGTCGGTGCCAGGGAAGTCCAGGTCGCCAAGCGCCGCGCGCACGTACAGGCCGGAGCCGCCGGCCAGCACCGGGACCCTGCCGCGCGCCTCGATGCCGGCGATGACCTCGTCCGCGAGCACCTGGTACTCGGCGACGCTCGCGGTCTTGGTCACGTCCCAGACGTCGAGCAAGTGGTGCGGGATCCCGCGGCGCTCGGCGATCGAGAGCTTGGCGGTGCCGATGTCCATGCCCCGGTAGAGCTGCATGGAGTCGGCATTGACCACCTCCCCGCCGAGGGCGAGCGCGAGGTCCACCGCCAGGTCCGACTTGCCGGTGGCGGTGGCGCCGACGACGGCGACGAGCATGGCCGTCAGCGGCGGGTCGGCATGCCGAGCAGGACTGGCGCGGGTGCCGGCGCCTCGGCGGCCGCGCCGGCCGCCGAGGCGGCCTGCCAGGCGTCGCCCGCCCTCGTGCGCCGGACCGCCAGCGGCTCGCCGTCCGCGATCAGGTAATGCGGCGCGGTGCCGGTCACCGTAGTGGTGACGATGTCGCCAGGCCGCGGCGCGGTGCCGTGCGGGGCGAAGTGCACGAGGCGGTTGTCCCGCGCCCGGCCCGACATGCGGTGCGTCGCGGCGTCCTTGCGGCCCTCCCCCTCGGCCACCAGGACCTCCACGGTCGTGCCGCCGAAGCGCGCGTTCTCCGCCGTGGCGACCTCCTCGACAAGC
>DATBBI010000328.1:0-5231 GCA_036271115.1 Trebonia sp. | reverse complement strand
TTGCGCTGGTGCGGGTCGTAACAGCCCGGGATCATGTCCTCGAACCGGGCCGGCTCGGCGCCCCACTGCTCGCGCGGCTTGCCGGCGACCGCGTTCAGGCCCATGGTCATCTCCATGCCGCCTTCCCACACCCACATCTGGCGGCCGTCGGCCTCGACGACGTGCGGCACCCGGTCCTTGTAGGCGGCGGGCACCCGGTCCACCCAGACTCCCGGGGGCTCGACGATGTGATCATCGACGCTGAACAGCTTGTACATTGCTGCCTCCCTTGGGCGGAAGCCTAGACGTGACCCAATATAGCTATACAGTAAATGCAGTTCAATAGGTCATACGATTAAGTCCGGCCGGGAAGGGAACACGAGCCATGCGTGTAGGAATCTATTTCGATTTGCGGAACCCTCCGGCCTGGCGTGTCCCGCCGTCCCGCCTCTACGGCTTCACCCTCGAGATGTGCCGTGAGGCCGAGCTGCTCGGCTGTGACTCGGTATGGCTGACCGAGCACCATCTCTTCGACGACGACTACCTGCCGCAGCCGCTGACGTTCGCGGCGGCGGTCGCCGCACGGACCCAGCGCGTGCGGATCGGCACCGGCATCCTGATCGCGCCACTGCACCACCCGGCCGAGGTCGCCGAGCAGGCCGCCGTCGTCGACATCCTCAGCGATGGCAGGCTCGACCTGGGGATCGGCGCCGGATACCGCGTTCCCGAGTTCGAGCTCTTCGGCGCCGACATGGCGACGCGGTACCGCGCGACCGACGACATGGCCAGGGAGCTGCGCCGCCTCTGGGGCACCGGCGGCGTGACCCCGCGCCCGGTCCAGGAACGGCCGCCGCTGTGGATGGGCTACCAGGGCCCCAAGGGCGCCCGCCGGGCCGGCCTGCTCGGCGAGTGCCTGCTGACGTTGAACAAGGAGAGCTGGCCCGCCTACCGGGACGCGCTAGCCGAAGCCGGCCACGACCCGGCCACCGCCCGCATGGCCGGCGGTATCCAGGGCTGGGTATCCGAGGACCCGGAGGCGGACTGGCCGCAGGTCGCGCGTCACGTCGGGTATCAGGTCGACTCTTACCGGCGGCACATGGTGCAGGGGACGGACGCGCCGGTCCCGAAGCCGGTGGACCCGGAGAAGCTCAGGACGCGCGAGCCGCGCGGGTCCCTGGATCACTTCTTTTACGGCACGCCCGAGGAGGTCGCGCAGCGGGTGCGGGACAAGGTCGGTGATGCCCCCGTGGATACCGTGTATTTCTGGGCCTCGATCGGCGGCATGCCGGAAAAGGCCGTCGCCAGGCACATCCAGACCGTCTGCACCAGGATGGCGCCGCTGCTGAAGTAGCCGCCCCGGTAGCCGGCGCGTCCGGGCTATAGTGCCGGGTTCAGGCTGCCCGCCACGGTGATCAGCTGCCCGCTGACGTTGCGCGCGTCCGCGGATACCAGGTAAGCGACCGCTCCCGCAATGTCGGCCGGGTCGTTGATCCGGCCGAGTGGCGGCAGCGGACCGGCGGCGTCGCCGTCGTCGACCACCACGGCGGCGCTGCGCCGCGTCGCTCCCGGCGCGACGGCGTTGACGTTGACGTCATACGGCGCCAGTTGAAGCGCGACCGCCCGCGTGAACGCCACGACGCCCGCCTTGGCCGCCGCGTAGTGCGGGTGCATGGCCGAGTCCGGTGGTGCCCATGACGTCGAGGCGATATTCACGATCTTGCCGGACCGCTGCCCGATCATCACGCGGGCAGCTTCCCTGGTGCACAGGAAAGTGGCGGTCAGGCTGACCGCCAGCGTCCCGTTCCACTGCTCATCGGTGATGTCCCAGACAGGAACCTTGATCGGCCCCTTGATGCCCCCCACGGTGTTAACGAGAATGTCGAGCCGCCCCCAGGTGTCCAGCGCTGCCGCGATGACCGTCCTCGCGCCCTCGGGGCGCGAGGTGCTGGCCGTCACCGAGACGGCCTCGACGCCGTGTGCCTCGACTGCCGCACGATGAACGTCAACGCGATCGGGCACCCGGTCGTTGAGCACGATGTGCGCGCCAGCGGCCGCCAGCCGCTCGGCGATCGCGCCGCCCATCGCGCCACCGGAGCCGGTGACGACCGCTACCTGGCCAGCCAGCGAGCCGATCTGGGTGACCGTGACCTTGTCTGCTGCCTTCGCCATGAGCATCTAATATAGTTCTATTAATTTACCGATAGCAATCCACGGGCATGGTGGGCATGAGCATCGCGTCACGCGCCGGACTCGCCGAGAACGCCCTCGCCGGCCGGGTCGCTCTCGTCACCGGAGCGGCGTCAGGGATCGGCTGGGCCACCGCCCGGCTGCTTGTCGGCCTCGGTGCCGTCGTCGTGGCGCTCGACCGCGACGCGGCCACCCTCTCAGACCAGTGCGAAGCCGTGCCGCGCGCCGATAGCCGCGGACTGCGCCAGGTCGTGTTCGATCTCGCCGACCTGGACGGTATCGATTCCCTCGTCGAGCGGATCACGGCCGAGCACGGTCCGGTGACCGTCCTCGTCAACGCGGCCGGGATCATCGGCAAGACCGTCCTCACGACATCTCTCGAGGAGTGGCAGCGGGTGCTCGCGATCGACCTGACGGCGCCGTTCCTGCTGCTCCAGGCCGTCGGCCGGCGCATGATCGCGCACGGACACGGCGGAAGCATCGTGAATGTCGGTTCGAGTTCCGCGTACCGCGCGGTGTCCTCCAGTGCCGCGTACGGCGCGGCCAAGGCCGGCCTGGGGTCGCTGACGCGTTCCGCGGCGTGGGAGTTCGGCCCGCACGGCGTGAACGTGAACCTGGTCGCGCCCGGGGTCACTCGCACGCCGTTGACCGAATCGGCCTTTGGCGGCCCTGACGGCATGGGGGCCGCGGTGCGCGAGGGACCGCTGGCGAACCTGCTGGGCCGGGTTTCCGAGCCAGCCGATGTCGCGGCGGTGATCGGTTTCCTGTGCCTCCCCGGAGCGCGTCAGATCACCGGCCAGGTCGTGCATACGAGCGCGGGCGCGATCGTCGCGGCCGGATGAACGGAGTGGACGCATGAGCGGCGGCATGCTTGCCGGCCAGGTCGCACTCGTGACGGGCGTGTCCTCGGGCCTCGGGCGCGCGGTCGCCATCGCCTACGTCCAGGCCGGCGCCGCGGTGCTCGGCGTCGCGCGGCGGCGGGAACTCGGCGAGGAACTGCGGGCTGAGCTTGGGAGTGACCGCTTCGCGTTCACCGCCGCGGACATCTCCGTTGTCGCCGAGTGCGAACGAGCAGTGGCCACGGCGGTCAGCCGCTTCGGGACGCTGGACATCCTAGTCAACAACGCGGCGGTCCGCACGAACCCGCCGCTGCTGGCGCTGCACGAGGTGGACGAGCGTAACTGGGACGCCGTCTGCGACACCAACCTCAAGGGCCCGTTCTTCCTGACAAAGTTCGCGCTCGGGCCCATGCGCCAGCGCGGCGGGGGCGTCATCCTGAACATCGCCTCGAACACGGCTGAAATAGCGCTGCGGCAGATGGCGCCGTACGCCTCAGCCAAGGCGGCCCTGGTCCAGCTCACCCGGGCCACCGCGGTGGAGTACTTCGAGGACAACATCCGGGCCAATGCCATCCTGCTCGGCGGCACGGCGACCGGCCAGCAGCACCGGACAGCAGCGGCGAAGCAGGCTACCCCTGAGGAGCGTGAGCGCGCGAGCGCCGTCACCGCTGCCGAGTGGCTCTACGACCCGGCCGACGTCGCACGGACCCTGGTGCTGCTGGCCTCCGACGACGCGGCCACGATAACCGGCGCCTCGATCGCCATCGACCACGCCACGACGGCGGGCGGCTGGGCGTCGCAGTGGGTCCACCAGATGATCGCGCGGACATCGGGCACAGGGTGATGCGGCGCTCGTGACGCCTCGATAGCGCCTGGTTAGCCGACCGGTTCCCGCCAGCTTCGCGTCCGGAGACGTTCGGCGTATTCGGGCGGCACGTCCGGATCGGGCTCGTCCAGGTCGGTCGCGCGCAGCGAGCCGCTGTCGGACAGATAAGGCAGGTACGGTCCCGGGTCGTCGCTCCACATCCAGCGCCTGACTTCCGCTGCCGACCGGCGGCCGGTGAAGCCGCGGAACAGCTCAAACCGGTCGGCGACCAGGATCGCGCGGACCGGCGGCGGGGCGGTCTCATAGCCCCATTGCTCGCAGGTCAGGCGGAGCGCGGGCACGCCGACGGCGCGCAGTCGCGCGGCGAACTCGCTGGCGAGCAGCTCGACCGCGACCGCGACCGCGTCGTCGGCACGCGCTCCGGGGCAGTCCAGCGCCCCGCGCAGGTCATGCTCGTGTGTGACCAGATCGATGAGGAGCCGCCCCGCGCGCGGATCGTCGCGCACCAGCGCGGCGACGCCGTCGGCCTGTGCGTCCCAGGCCGAGAGCAGCTCAGCGTCCGTCCCGGCGGCCCGCCCGCCGCCGTCGCCGGGGGCCGCGTACGTCGCGTGGATATCGCCGTCGAGCGCAGCGGCCGCGGTGGCGATGAGCCCGCTCAGCACGTCATGCACGGTCAGGCCCGGCATGGCCGGCACCGGCCTGGCCATCTCGGCCGGCGTGCGCCCCGTGAGCAAGTCGCGAACGCGCTGCCTGGTGGCGAGCCAGGTCTCCCCGTGGTCGCCGCCGATCTCTCTGCCGATAATCATGCAACTAATTTAGCCACCGGGTCGCCGGCTGGCCAGTTGCGACCGGGCACATTATTGGTTAGTTTATTTTACTATACGGAGGTGATCTGATGGAGTGGCCGCTGAGCAGGCTGCGCGTGGCGGACCTGTCGGCCGGCATCGCCGGCGGGTACTGCACCAAGGTACTGGCCGACGGGGGCGCGGAGGTCATCAAGCTGGAGCCGCCAGAAGGCGACCGGCTGCGTGGCTGGTCAGCGGGTACGCCAGACGCCCTGCTACCCGCGGGCGAAGACGGCGCGCTCTTCCAGTTCCTGGCCTGCTCGAAGAGCAGTGTAGTGATCGACCCCGATGACGACGGTGACCGGGAGCTGGCGCGACGGATCGTGGCCGCCGCCGACGTGGTGGTGTGGTCGGAAGGCTCGCGGCTCGCGGAGCTGCCCGAATTTGCACCGGCACGGCTGCGTGAGCTCGCGCCGGCCGCGGTCGTGGCGGCAATCACGCCCTGGGGGCTTGACGGGCCGTGGCGCGGTCGGCCGTGGACGGACGCGACCCTGCAAGCGCTCAGCGGCGTGCTGATGACCCGGGGGGACCCCGACCGTCCCCCGGTGATCCAGG
>DATBBI010000327.1:0-3081 GCA_036271115.1 Trebonia sp. | reverse complement strand
TCCCGGATCGACGTCCCGGCCGGCGGGTCGACGGTAAAGGCCGGCCAGACGGCCGTCGCCGGGGTGGCGTGGGCGCAGCACAAGGGCATCGACGCGGTCGAGGTCCGGGTCGACAAGGGCCCCTGGCACGAGGCGACCCTGGCCGCCGTGCCCGGGATCGACACCTGGCGGCAGTGGGTCTGGGAGTGGGAAGACGCCGGGGTCGGCCGGCACACCGTTCAGGCGCGGGCCACCGACAAGACCGGCTACACGCAGACCGCGCTCCAGGCAGACGTGGCGCCCAACGGCGCGACCGGTTACCCCTCCACGCAGTTCACCGTCGTCCAGTAGCCGGACGGGGCTGTTCCCCTCAGGCGAGGGCGATGCTGATGGGGGTGAACAGGCGGGCGGGGTCGCCGGGCGGCGGGCGGTCGCCGTAGGCCATGACAGCGTTCAGCCCGGCGGGCTGGAGGCCGTGCCTGACCGCCCAGGGCGGCAGCTCCGGGCGGTCGGGGTCCAGGTCCAGGCGGACCTGGCCGCGGATTCCCGCGGCCAGGTCGCCGATCAGCCGGCGGGCGGCCGCGCCGTCGGGGGCGACGACGGGGCCGATGACCGTGGACGTGTGGTTCTGCCAGGCGGCGGCGAAGCCGGCGAGGCCACGACCTGTCTCGAGGACCAGGAGCTGCCCGGCGAACGCGGGCAGCCGCCGGAGCAGGTGGCTCCGGTCGGCGCCGAAAGCCGCTTTATCGACATCGATGATCGACGCCATGTCCGCTGCCGCGGCCGGGCGTGTCCGCATCTTGCTGTTATCAGCCGCACGGGCGGTGACGGCGTTCTCGGCGTTCTCGGGGGTCTCGGCGGGCTCGGCGGGCTCGGCGCGGAACGGTCCGGTGAACGCCGCGCTGCGGCGGATCGTGCGGAAGCCGAGCTTGTCGTACAGCGGCTTGCCGAGGTCGGTCGCGAACAGCGTGACCGTGGCGTCCCCGGCCTCGGCTAGCAGGTGCTCCATTAGCGCGCGGCCCAGTCCCCGCCGGCCGTACCGCGCCGCGACCAGCATCATGCCCACCGAGGCCAGGTCCGCGCCGTACCTGGTGAGCACCACCACGCCGGCCAGCGCGCCGTCCCCGTTGCCCGCGCCGTCCGCACCGTCCCCGCCGTCCGGCGCATCGATGCCGAAGACCTCGGAGACCTCGAGCAGCAGCGACCACTTGGCCCTTTCAGGCAGCCAGCCGCGGTCGACCGACAGGCGCACGCAGTGCCGCAGGTCACCAGAGCCAAGGCGGCGGACGGGCGGGAACGGGACGCCGTTGCTATCGCTGGGCACGATCTCCGAGCGTATTGGCCGCGCGCGGCCGATCGCCATCCCCGGGTCCGGTGTCCAGGCTGCGCCGCGAGCGCGCGGCGAACACCCGCCGTTCGCCGACGCTCCAGCTGACCGACACCACCAGGTAGACGGCCGCGGCCAGCGGCGCGAACGCGGCGATCACCACCGTGATGTACGGCAGCACCTTGAGAAGCAGCCCGGCCGCGCCGCGTGTACCGGACGCGGCGACCGCGGGCCCGGCCGTCATCTGGCGGGCCACCCGTACGGACAGCCAGCAGACCAGCGCCAGGACCGCGAGCACGGCGGGGAAGACGGCGGCGTGCAGGCCAGCCGTCGCGAGCCCAGCGCCCCCGCCGCTCAGCCAGTGCGCGCCGAGCGGCACGCCGAACAGGTTCCTGGACAGCAGGCTGTTCACCCCGCCCGCCACGGTCGGGGACCTGAACAGCAGGTACAGCACGCTGAACACCGGCCACTGCGCCAAGAGCGGCACGAACCCGGCGAGCAGGCTCGTGCCTTCGCGCGCGTACAGCGCGGTCAGCTCGCGCTGCAGCCGCTCTGGCTGGCGGCCGTAGCGCTTGCGCAGTTCCTGGACCTGCGGCGCCAGCCTGGCCATGGCGGCCTGCCCGCGCAGCGCGCGGAAGCTGAGCGGGGTCAGGAGCAGCCGGATCGCCATGGTGAACACGACGATGGCGGCGACGGCGGCGAGGCCGCCGAGAACGGGGCTGAGAAAGTTGGTGAGGGCGAGAACGAGGTGATACGCGGCGTCCACGGGGACGCCGAAGACAGCAGTCATGACGAAGCGACCTTCCAGCAGAGAAAGAGGGATTGAGTTGCTGGAAGCGGCCGCGGATCAGCGCGCGTTACCGCGACATGCGCGAGGGATCAGGCGGCCGCTGAGGCCGCCGTTGGAGCTCTGGGTCTGCTTCTGCCCCGCGCGTCGGGGTCGCGCTGCCGCAGGAAGGCGACGCGCCATGACTTGTCCCGCAGCGCGGCGACGCGGCGGGTGACGGGAAGGCCTGCCGCCGCCGCAGGGCTGGCGCTAGCGGCCAGGCAGCCGACGACGGCGACCGCGGCGACCGCGAGGACGGCGACCGCGACCACGGCGGCACGCTGCGGAGTGTCCGCCCACATGAGGACGGCCAGCAGGTGACCAGCCATCTGCGACAGCGCAGCGAGCACGGGAACCTCCGGGCCCAAGTCGAGCAATTACGCAAAGCCTACAACGGCCTGCAACGGCCCGCGACGCCCGGCGATGCGGTCAGCTCGCCAGCTCGCCGACACCCGCCACCAGCCGGTCGACGTCGGAGACGTCGTTGTAGTGCACCAGGCCGGCCCGCACCGCGCCGTCAGGCTCAAGGCCCAGGGCCCCGCACAGCTCGTAGGCGTAGTTGTCGCCGTTCCACGTGTTGACCCCGCGCGCGGCCAGCCGGGACGCCACCTCCCGCGGCGTCAGGCCCGCCACCGTGAAGAACGCGGTCGGCGTGCGCCGCGCGGCTTTCCCGTACAGCGTCACGTGGCTCATCGCGCCCAGCCCGTCGAGCAGCCGGGCGAACAGCGCCATCTCGTACTCCTCGACCGCCGTCATCGACGCCAGGATCCGCTCGCGACGCGACACGGCCCCGGCGGCGGCACCAGCATCCGCACCGGGCGCCAGCGACGCAAGATGCTCGACCGCCGCGGCCACCCCCGCCAGGTCGGCGAACGGCAGCGTGCCGCGCTCGAACCTGGCCGGCACCTCGTCGGACGAGGGCGCCAGCTTGTCCGGCCGCAGCGTCTCG
>DATBBI010000326.1:0-5628 GCA_036271115.1 Trebonia sp. | reverse complement strand
GATCCCGGTGCCCGGCGGCATCGACGTCACCTTCCACGAGCCGATGGGGGTGGTCGGCGTCATCGTGCCGTGGAACTTCCCGATGCCGCTGGCCGCCTGGGGATTCGCCCCGGCCCTCGCCGCGGGCAACACGGTGATCGTCAAGCCGGCGCAGTACACGCCGCTGACCGTGCTGCGCCTGGAGCAACTCGCGCTGGAGGCCGGGCTGCCGCCGGATGTCTTCCAGGTCGTCCCTGGCAGGGGCGCGGAGGCGGGCGAGCATCTCGTCGGGCACCCGCTAGTGCGCAAGATCGTGTTCACCGGGTCGACCGCGGTAGGCAAGCAGATCATGCGGCTGTGCGCCGGCCAGGTGAAACCGGTGACGCTGGAGTTGGGCGGGAAGAACGCCAACATCGTCTTCGCCGACGCCGATCTCGAACGCGCCGCCGCGACGGCGCCGGACGCCGCGTTCGACAACGCGGGCCAGGACTGCTGCTCCCGGTCGCGGGTCCTGGTGCAGCGCAGTGTCTTCGACCGGTTCATGGAGCTCCTCGAGCCCGCCGTCAAGGGCTTCGCGTGCGGTGACCCCGCGGACCCGGGCACCGCCATGGGCCCGCTGATCTCGGCGCGGCACCGGGACAAGGTCACCTCCTACGTCGACGAGGAGGCGGCGGTGGCCTTCCGCGGCAGCGCCCCGCGGGGGCCCGGCTTCTGGTTCCCGCCGACCGTGCTGGCCCCGGTCGCCGCGACCAGCCGGCAGTGGCGCGAGGAGATCTTCGGCCCGGTGATCGCCGTGATGCCGTTCGAGGACGAGGACGACGCCATCCGGCTGGCCAACGACACGGAATACGGCCTCTCCGGGTCGCTGTGGACCCGCGACCTCGGAAGGGCGCTGCGCGTCGTCCGCGCCTGGGACAGCGGCAACCTGTCGGTCAACTCGCACTCGTCGGTGCGGTACTGGACGCCCTTCGGCGGGTTCAAGCAGTCGGGACTCGGCAGGGAACTCGGCCCGGACGCCGTCGAGGCGTTCACCGAGACTAAGAACGTGTTCATCGCGACCGGGGAGTGAGGCCGGTAGGGTGGCCGGATGCCGCCGAGAACGCAGCCCCGCCCCCCGGCTGCCGACGGCGCGCCCGACCTGACGCGGCTGCTCAGCGCGCTGATGCGGCTTGAGACCGAGTTGTGCGGCGCGATCGAGAGCAGGCTGCGCGCGGACCACGGCCTGCCGCTGCTCCATTTCGAGTTCATGCGGGTCATCGCCTCGACGCCGCGTTGCAGGGTGCAGGACATCGCGACCGAGCTGAGCATCACCGTCGGCGGCACGAGCAAGATCGTCGATCGGATCGAGGCCGCGGGTCACTGCGCGCGGCGCGCCAACCCCGATGACCGGCGCTCCTCGATCGTCGAGCTCACGCCGGCCGGCAAGCGGCTGCTGGCCAGGGCCACCGGGACCGTCGAGGACGAGCTGCGCGGGCGGCTGGGCGCGGCGCTTACCGATCGCACGGCGGTTCAGCTGACCAGGAAGCTCACCAGGCTCAGGGACGCGGCGAGCGGATGAGGCTCGCGATCGTCGGGGCGGGCATCGGCGGGCTGACGCTGGCCCTTGAGCTGCACGACGCCGGCATCGACTGCGAGATCTACGAGGCCGCCCCGCGGCTGGCGCCCGTCGGCGTGGGCATCAACGTCCTGCCGCACGCGACGAAGATCCTCGCCCGGCTGGGCCTCGAAGCCGAGCTGGCCGCCGCCGCCGTCACGACCCGCGAGTCGGCCTTCTTCAACCGCTTCGGCCAGCTCATCTACACCGAGCCGGCCGGCCGGCTCGCCGGCTACGAGCACCCGCAGTTCTCGATCCACCGCGGCGACCTGCACGCCGTCCTGCTGTCCGCGGTGACCGGCAGGCTCGGACCCCAGCGACTGCATCTCGATCACGCCTGCACCGGGGCGGTCGAGGATGAGAACGGCGTGACCCTGACCTTCCGCTCCACGTCGGCGGACGCGCCGCTGCCGCCGGCTCGCGCGGACATCGTCGTCGGCTGCGACGGCATCCACTCGCGGCTGCGCAAGCAGCTGCACCCGGACGAGGGGCCGCCGGTCTACTCCGGGGTGAACATGTGGCGCGGCACGGCCGTCCACCCCCCGTTCCTGACCGGTGCGACGATGACCAGGGCCGGCTGGCTCGCCACCGGCAAGCTGGTGGCCTACCCCATCAGGGACAACGTGGACGGAGCGGGCAACCAGCTCGTCAACTGGGTGGCCGAGATCGAGACGCCCCGGCACGCCGACCGGGACTGGAACCGCCGGGGGCGGCTCGCCGATTTCATCGGCGCGTTCCAGGACTGGCATTTCGACTGGCTGGACGTTCCCGCCCTGCTCAGGTCCTCGGCGGAAATCCTGGAGTACCCGATGGTGGACCAGGACCCGCTGGACCGCTGGACCCGCGGCAGGCTGACCCTGCTCGGCGACGCGGCGCACCCCATGGTTCCCCGCGGCTCCAACGGCGCGGGCCAGGCCATCCTCGACGCCCGCGCGCTGCGCGACGCCCTCGCGGGCAGCGCCGATCCCGCTGCCGCCTTGCTTGCCTACGAGGCCGCCCGGCTGCCCGCGACAGCCAGGGTGGTGTTCGCCAACCGGGCCACCCCGCCGGACGCCATCCTGCGGGAAGTGTGGCAGCGAACGGGCGACCGGCCGTTCACGCGCATCGAGGACGTGATCGACGTCAGTGAGCTGCGCGGCATCTCCGAGCGGTACAAGGAGGTCGCGGGCTTCTCTCACGAGGCGCTGGAAGGCCTGTGATCTCGGTGCGCTGTGAACCGTCATCCGGAACGTCTGGTTGACTTCTGTTCGTGGTTTCAGTGGTTGACGCGGACGCGGTCTCGGCCGCCCCGCCCGCGTGGTTCACCACCGCCCTCGCCGTTCCCGTGACACAGCAGACGACGACGGTGGCGGGTGCCCCGGTCGCCTACCGGGCATGGGGCGAGCCTGGTGGCCGCGGCATCGTGCTCGTGCATGGCGGCGGGGCCCATTCACGCTGGTGGGACCACATCGGCCCGTTGCTTGCCAGCGACAGGCGCGTCGTTGCGATCGATCTTTCCGGGCACGGTGACAGCGGCCGGCGTCCCTCGTACAGTCTCGACGGATGGGCGCGCGAAGTCCTCGCCGTCGCCGGAGACGCCGGGATCGCCACGCCGCCCACGGTGATCGGGCACAGCATGGGCGGGCTCGTGACGCTGCGGGCCGCCGCCCTCTTCGGGTCAGGGATCGAGGGGGCGGTGGTCATCGATGCCCCTTTCCGCGAGAAGGCACCGGAAGAGAACGCGGCGCGGGAGCGGCGCGCCTTCGGAGAACCCCGCGTTTATCCGTCGAGGGAGGCGATCCTCGCCCGGTTCCGCCCGATTCCTGATCAGCCAGTGATCGGCTACATCGCCGATCACGTCGCCGCGACGTCGATCCGTCAAGTGGACGGCGGCTGGACGTGGAAGTGGGATCCCGCCGTGTTCGACCGGACGATGCCTCCGGAGCCACTCACCCGGGTCGACTGCCGGGCGGCGTTGTTCCGGGCCGAGCACGGCATCCTGTCCACGGAGCTCAGCGATGTCATATACGACAGGCTCGGGCGCGTCGCCCCCGTCATCGAGATCCCCGCTTCGGCCCACCACATCATGCTTGACCAGCCCATTGCGCTCGTCGCCGCGATCCGCACGCTGCTTTCCGACTGGGACCATTCCCGGCCTGCCGCGCCCGGCGACGCCTAAGCGCCCGGGTCAGGGCAGCCCGGCCCGGGGTGTGTCGACGCGGGCGGCCACCAGGCTGGCCTCGCGAGCGTTCTTGCGCGCCTCCTCCGCGAAGTCCGGTGCGGTGCAGGCGAACAAGGTGCGGCCGTCGGATCCGCCGAGCATGCAGGCGAACACGCCGGTGCCGGCCGGGATCTCCTCGGTGATCTCACCGCCCTGGCGTACCCGGATGACCCGGCCGCTCAGGCCGTCGGCTATCCACAGCTGCGCGTCCGCGTCCAGGCAGCAGCCGTCGGGAGCGATGACGATCTGGGGGAGCATCTTCCCGAGCTCCCGCTCGGCCGGCAGCTCCCCGAACTTCGCCCAGGTGCGGCGGTTGGTCAGGGTACCGTCGTCGGCGATGTCGAACGCGGTGACGCGGTTGCCGAACGTCTCGTCCACCAGCAGCGTGCCGCCGGGGGTGATCACGCTGCCGTTGGGGAACCACAGGTCGTCGGCGGCCCTGGTGACGGTCCCGTCGGGATCGACGCGCAGCACGCTGGCGGGCTTGAGGTCGGCGCCGCCCATCAGGTCGAAGCCGAACTCGCCGACGAAGGCCCTGCCCCGCGAGTCGACCACCATGTCGTTGAGCAGCCCGTTGACGTGGCCGGACACGTCCGCGTGGCAGACGAGGGTGCCATCAGGCTCGCGGCGTAGCACGCGGGCGTCACGCATGGAGACGATCAGCAGGCGGCCGTCGGGGAGCCAGCCGAGTCCCGAGGGCTGCTGCGGGACCTCGGCTTCGACCTTGAGATCGCTGCCGTCCTCGGCCGCCGAGTACACGCGGTAGGTATAGAAGTCAGAGAACCAGATCCGCTGGTCGTGCCAGCGCGGGCATTCCAGGTAGGCCATGCCAGTGACGACGGTGCTGATCTCGCGGCTCATGGATCCTCCTCGGACTCCTCAGAAGCGATGGTGCCAGAACGGCCTCGCCGAGGCTATGGTGGCAGGCGTAGCTAACAAGGCAGGCCTGTGACGTGGCACTAGCGCCCCCCCGGCTGATCGACCGGGGTGATCTTCTCGCGGCCCTGGACGACGCGGCGGCCAGGACGGTCACGATCATCTCGGCCCCGGCAGGCAGCGGGAAGACGTCGCTGCTGCGCGCCTGGGCGGACCGTCCGGATCAGCCGCGCCGGCTCGCCGTCGTGCAGGTGCGGCGCGACCAGCAAGACGCCCAGGATTTCTGGCTGGCCCTGCTGGAGGCGGTCCGGCATGCCCGCGGGGCGCCCAGCGGCGCGGCAGCGCCAGCCGCGACGCCGGACTTCAACGCGGCGACCATGGTAGAGCGGGTGCTCGCGGAGCTCGCCGAGGCCGGCGGCGGCATCATGCTGGTCATCGAAGACCTGCACGAGCTGAACTCGGCGGAGGCCCTGGGTCAGCTCACCCGGTTGCTGCTGAGCCTGCCGGTCGGCGTGCACGCTCTGCTGACCACCCGCCGCGATCTGCCGCTGCGCCTGCATCAGCTGCGGCTGGCGGGGGAACTGGCGGAGATCCGCGCGGCGGATCTGCGGTTCACCGAGCAGGAAACCCGCGAGCTGCTCGCCGCCTCGGGTATCACGCTGCCTGACGCCGCGGTGAGCCTGCTGGACCAGCGGACCGAGGGATGGGCGGCGGGCCTGCGGCTCGCGGCGCTGTCCCTGGCCGGTCATCCCGACCCGGAGCGGTTTGTCGCGGACTTCTCCGGCACCAACCGGACGGTCGCGGAGTACCTGCTCGCGGAGATGCTGGACCGCCAGCCCTGCGACGTGCAGGACCTGCTGCTGCGCACCTGCCTGCTGGACCGGGTCAACGGCGAGCTGGCCGACCTGCTGACCGGCCGCCCCGGGTCGGAGCGGATCCTGCTGGACCTGGAGGACGCGAACGCGTTCGTCGTCTCCCT
>DATBBI010000325.1:0-4231 GCA_036271115.1 Trebonia sp. | reverse complement strand
TCCGCCGTTGAAGACGAGGTCGTAGGAGCGCCCGGTTTCGTCCACCGCGCGCAGGTCGCCGGGTACTCCCTGCAGCGCCCAGCCGGAGAGCAGGCGCGGCGGCGACGGCGACGGCAGGCCTTGCCGCTGCTCGCTCCTGGGAGGCAGCGAGCCCTTGGGGAGGCTGAGGACGCCCGCGCTCAGGCACGCCAGCTCTGGCGTGCTGATGGCCGCGAACAGGTAAACGTCCATGTCGGTCTCGCCGTCGCGCAGCTGGAGCAGCGCGCCGGCAGGCGTCACCGAGACCGTGCTAAGCACAGCCAGAGTCCTGGCGCTCAGGGGGCTCGGGCGCGCGTGCCGCAGCCGCGCTCCATGACGCGCCCGCGAATCGCGGGGCGACCGGATCGTCAGCGCGGTCGTCACCTCGTCGAGGACGGTGTCCGCGACAGCAGGCTCGAGCACCCCGGTCCCGGCAAACGCCGCCGCCACCGCCCGCATTCGCCCGGTGGCCTCCAGCATGCTCTCCGGGCCGCCGTCTCGGTACCGGCGCAGTTCTGACTCCGCGAGGTTCCGCAGGTACGTCTCGGCGTCCACGTTCCCAGGGTCCCCCAGCCGGCCGGCCGCCGCTACCAGCGCACCGAGAGGTTCGCCGTCACCTGCTGGACCGGCCCGCTGACCTCCAGGCTCAGCGCGGCCGTGCAGTGGCTGAGCGGCGGCAGCAGGGCCATCCTGAGCAGCCCCTCCCTGCTGCCGACCGGGTTGACTTCCTCGATCGCCCCCAGGTGCCAGCCGCCCGCGTCGTCTCGCACCCACCAGGAGAACCCGGCGTCGACGGCGGGCACGGCCTCCCATGCCGACCCGAGTGCCCCCGGCGACCCGGGCGCCCAGGACAAGGCGCGCTGCGGACGGCGCGGCACGGGGCGCAGCCCCTCCGCCACGACGTGCAGGAAGGTGCCGGGTCCGCCGCTGTGCAGCCCGGCCACGGCGAACCTGGCGCCGTCGAGCGTGGGGAGCACAATCCCGATCGCCGCGGTGCCGGCCACCGGGGCGGGACGCCGCCTGCGTCCGTAGTAGGCGACGACCTCCGTCCACCGGGCCGGGATGTCACTGGCCGGCCGTTCGGTCGGCAGGCCGAGCAGCTGGGCGAGGGTAGCGAGCCGCGCCGGGGCGGCGCTGAGCGGTGACAGCACCCCGGCTCCCTCGAGAATGGCGGCCAGCTCGTCGGTGTCCGGCGGGAGACGCGCACCGCGGGCGGCGGGGTTCTCCCGTGCGAGCGCCGCGAGCATCGCCTCGGCCCGGCGGGTGAGCACCCGCTCGCCGGGGCTTTCCTCGACCGGATCGAGCGCCAGCACTGGCGCCACGTGACCCACGGGAGCAGCGGAGAGGCTAGCGCGAAGCACGGGCCCGTTCGGGCTGCTGATTTCCAGCCTTCTGGCGGCGGCGGGCGGCGCTGGATGCAGCGAGATGGTCCCGGTCCACGTGGACCCGGCCCAGATGCCGTCGGGGAAGCCGATCCGGTAGCTGGTGCCGAGGTCATCGGTCGCCGTCAGCGTGGTCAGCGGCCCGATCTCGGTGTCCAGCGGTTCGAGGGGGGCGGCGGGGAACTGCAGCACCGCCGGGGCGAGCGCCCGGTCGGCGGTCCGTATCAGCGCCATCACGCGCGAGCCCGCGGTCGGCGGGCCGAGCGGCAGGACCCGCCAGGGCGCCTGCCGGACGCCGGGCTGGCTGAGCGGGCTGGCGGGCTGGAAGCCCCGCAGCTTGCGCAGCCGGGTCCCCGCGCCTGGCGTCTGCCGCCTGCCTCGCAACCGCAGCGCCAGCTGCACGTCCGCCAGGATGTCCGCGGCCGTCTGGTCGCTGAGCACCCCAGCGTCGGTGAGTGCCTCGGCGGCGCGGCGAACGCGGCTGGTGTCCCCGTTGGCGGCCGGGCGCAGCGCGGTCTCGGCGAGCAGCCTGAGGTACGTTTCTGCGCGATCCGCGTATGACGCTTGGCTGTGCCCGTCGGCGGGCGGCGTGCGTGCGCTGTGCACGCCTTTAAAGGTAAGGGTGAAAGGGCGGCGCCCGGCCTGGTGGACGGGGGAAAGAAAATCCAGGCCGGGCGCCGCGGGCGCCCGGACAGCCGGGGAAACCGTCCGGGTACCGGCCGGGCGGCTGGAGCGGGAACTCGCCGCCTGGCGCTCAGAGCGGGGGACTGTTACCATCGCCCCGTATTTAAATTCTTCGTCAGTTTCATGCGCTCCCGATGAGAACTTGCTTAAAGATAGCTGTAAATGAGGAGTTCTTTCGCCGTAAGGGCTGTATAAGAGCGTGGTGCCCGCGACGGCCTCGTCGCTCACGACGGCTTCCCTGCCCGCGGCGGCCTGAGCTGGGACGCGGACCGCTGACCAGACGCGGACGATGTCCCGCATCGACAGCAGGCCGATGACCTCGTGGCCCTCCACGACCACGAGGTGCCGGAAACCGCCCCGCACCATTGCTGCCGCGGCGTCCTCAAGGGTCCACTCGCGCGACGCGTAGACCAGGTCCTGCGTGCAGTGCTGCCCCGCGGTCTCGGTGTCCGGGCTCTCGCCGGCGGCCACGGAGTTGAGGATGTCGCGCTCGGTGAGGATGCCGACGCCGGAGTGTTCGGGGTTGACGACGACGGCGGCGCCGACTTTTCTGGCCGCCATCATGCGGGCGGCCTCCCGGAGTGTGTGCGCGGGGCCGATCATGAGAACCTGCTCGGACATTCCGTCTGCAACCTTCATGGGCGCGTCACCCCCAGGGGATTATCTTGCGACGTTCCGTGCGCCGACTCTGATTGCATTTGTCCAGGCAGGACGCACGCAGCGAGCTTGTGAACTTGTGATACCCATTCTCGACTTACGAAACGCGTTCGTAACACGATTGACTGGAATGTTCAGCCGTCAGCGCAATAGCGGTAGCCGGCTCTGGAGAATAGGCCCGGGCCGAAACCTGGTCAGGGTTTTGTCAGCTGTGCGAGAACCTCGTCATGCAGGTGCCCGTTGGTACAGACAACGCTCCCGCCCTCCGGAGTCGCCACGCCGGACAGGTCGGTGAACCGGCCGCCGGCCTCCTCCACGATGATCTGAAGCGCGGCGAGATCCCAGAGCGAGACCTCAGGCTCCGCCGAGATATCCGCCGCTCCCTCCGCGACCAGCATGTGCGACCAGAAGTCGCCGAAGGCCCGGGTGCGCCATACCGACTTGGCCAGCCCCATGAAGCCGCCGAGCAGGTCCTTCTGCGCCCAGCCGCCGATGCCGGAGTAGGAGAAGGACGCGTCGCTGAGGTTGGTCACCCCGGACACCTGGCACCTGCTCGCCTTGGTCAGGCTGCGGCCAGTCCACGCCCCGCCGCCGGACGCCGCCCACCAGCGGCGGCTCAGCGCCGGCGCGGACACGACGCCCACGACGACCTCGGGGCCGTCCATCAGCCCGATGAGCGTCGCCCACACCGGTACGCCGCGGACGTAGTTCTTGGTGCCGTCGATCGGGTCGATGACCCAGCGCCTGGGGCCGACGCCGGTCTGGCCGGACTCCTCGCCGACCACGGCGTCTCGCGGCCGCGCCCTGCGAAGCACGTTACGCAGTGAATCCTCGGTGGCGCGGTCGGCGTCGGACACCGGCGTCAGGTCAGGCTTGGTCTCCACCCGCAGGTCGAGGGCCCGGAACCGGCGCGTCGTGATGTCGTCGGCGGCATCAGCGAGAACGTGCGCGAACCGCAGGTCATCGCCATAACTTCCCACCAGCGAAACGGTACCGCCTATGACATCCCGGAGACCAGCGCCGGAGCTTTCCCGCTATGGCGCGGTGCGCGGCCGCGCCATAATCGTGTCGATGGACGCACCCTTCATTAATCTTCCCGACCGGCTGCGCCCGTTCGTCAGGGATGGCCGGATCACGGCGCTGCCCGCCAAGCGCGCGGTCCGCCTGCTGCTGCTCGACCAGGTGGCGCAGGCATTCGAGCCCGGCCGCCGCTACCCGGAGTCCGAGGTGAACGAGATACTCAAGGCTCTGTACCGCGACCACGCCACGCTCAGGCGCTACCTGATCGACGAGGACCTGATGTCGCGGACGCCGGACGGCACCTACTGGCGTTCCGGCGGCACCGTCCCGGTCGGCTAGGACCCGTCGGCGGAGTCGCGGCTGCGCAGCAGGCGGCGGAGGGAGTCGAGGCGGGCCTCGGCGTGGTGCTCGGCCGCCCAGGCGTCGAGGGCGCAGTCCTCCGACAGGTGGTCGCAGCCCGGCGGGCAGCC
>DATBBI010000324.1:0-8987 GCA_036271115.1 Trebonia sp. | reverse complement strand
CTGCAGCGCCCGCGCCGCCGCCGCGAAGGCCTGCGGCGACGGCGGCTCTGGCATCCGCAGCACCGACAGCTTCGACCCGGTCAGCCGCCTGATCTCGTCCGCCGACGGGTCGTCGAGCGCCGCGATGGCCTCGACGAGGTTCCCGAGCAGTTCGGCCCGCAGGATCCGGTCCCGGTACGTCCGCTTGAGCAGCGCCGAACGCTCGGTGACGTGCGGCGGCCGCCGCCCGCGCACGTGCCGCATGCTGCCGAACACCATGCCCGCCGCGATGCCGCCCCATATCCCGTCGGTGACGCCAAGCTCGCGTTCCACGACAAGATGCATGATGTCATGCGGCAGCACGGTCCCGGCGCGGCCGCCGAGCAGCTGGTAGACGACCCCGTCGTCCCGTTCGACCACCGAGTAGCCGACCTCGTGGTCCGGCAGCCGCGGAAACGTAACGTGCATACGCCCACTATGCGGACATCACGGGCGGGCGGCATAACGATTTTCCCGCTGCCCGCCGTGAGCGCTAGGGTGACGATTCGTGGCTGGACGCGGCACGACGGCGACGCTCGCCCTCGAACGGGCGAAGGTAACGTTCACGCTGCACGAGTACGCGCACGACCCGCGGCACGACTCCTACGGCCTAGAGGCCAGCGAGGCGCTCGGCGTTCCGCCGGAGCGCGTGTTCAAGACGCTGGTCGCCGCGGTGGACGGGGCACTGGCCGTAGGCGTCGTCCCGGTGCACCGCCAGCTCGACCTGAAGGCGCTTGCCGCCGCTGTCGGCGGGAAGAAGGCGGTGCTGGCGGAGGTCGCCGCGGCCGAGCGCGCAACCGGGTACGTCGCGGGCGGCATCTCCCCCGTCGGGCAGAAACGGCGGCTGCCGGTGGTGATCGACGCCTCGGCCATCGTGCTCGCCACGATGTTCTGCAGCGCGGGCCGCCGCGGGCTGGAGATCGAGATCTCGCCCGCTGACCTGGTCAAGGCGGCCGGTGCGACGGTGGCCCCGATCGCCACCCGGTGACGTGACCCGCTGGTACCTCGCGTTCGCCGCGTTCGCGGCGGTACTCGCGGTGGCCAGCGGCCAGCCGATCGAGCGCTGCTGGGGCGCCTGGGCCGCGATCGGTTACGCGACCGCGGCGGCGATCACGGTGGCGGCGCCGCGGCGGCGGGAGCGCCAGGCGGCGGCGGTCGCGCTCGGCTGCGCGGCTGGCTGCGTGATCGTCGCGCCGCTGGCCTGGCAGGCCTTCGCCGGCCTGCCGAGCCGCGCCGGCCAGGGCTCGCTGACCGTCATCGCGCAGGCGGGCGGCCAGCTGCTGCGCCACGGCACCCCGTACCTGCCTGTCGCCGACCTGACCCACGTGCTCGCCTACGACCCGTACGAGCCGCTGATGGCCGTCTTCGGGCTGCCGAACGCCGCTGGCCTGACCGGCTGGCCAGCCAACCCCCGGCTGTGGCTGGCCCTGGCCGGAACGGCCGGGGTCTACCTGGCGTTCCGCATTCCGGGCGCGCCACCGTGGCAGGCGCTGCGGAGCACGGCGCTCGCGCTGGCCTCGCCGGTGCTGGCGCTGCCGCTCGCGACCGGCGGCAGCGACCTGCCCGTGATCGCGTCGCTGTGCATGGCGCTCGCGCTGGCGGATCGCGCCCCGCGGCGCGCCGCCGCGCTCGCGGCCGGCTTCGCCGCCGGCATGGCGTGCGCGCTGAAGGCCATCGCCTGGCCGGCCGTGCCGGTCATCGCCGCACTGGCCGCCGCACGGGGTACCCGCGTCGGCTGGCGCTTCACGGTGACAGCGGCGGTCACCGCCGCGGCGGCGATGGCGGTAGCCGCCCCGGCCGCGCTGTCCGACCCGGAAGCCGCGGTCCAGAACACGATCCTGTTCCCGCTCGGTCTCACCAGCCACCGCAGCCCTGCCGCGAGCCCGCTGCCCGGGCGCCTGCTCGCCAGCGAAGGGCCTGCCGGGAAGTGGGCGGCGCTCGCCCTGCTGGCGGTGGCCGTCGCCGTGTTCGCCTGGTGGCTGGCGCGCCGCCGGCCGCAGATCGCCACCGCCCGGTCGGCGGCGGTCCTGCTGGCGGCCGGGCTCACCGCCGCGGTCACGCTCGCGCCCGCCGCACGCTGGGGTTACTACGCTTACCCGCTGGCGCTGCTCGGCTGGCTCAGGCTTTCCCGCCCCGCGTGGCCCTGTTCCTATTCTTCGGAACGTGCGCTGGCTACTCCCTCGGCCTCCGCCGTTGCCTCGCCGGGGGGCGCCTCGACGGGAGCCGACGCGGTGCCGGCGTCCGGCTGACCCGGATCTGGGCGCACCACCACCGGCCGGTCAGGACGGCGCTGCGCGAAGCCGAACCAGATCAGGCCGCCCACCGTGCCGATGATCGCGATGTACATGTTGAACCGCAAGCCGAGGAAGTACTCCGAGGAGTCGATCCGCACCGATTCCTCGAAGATGCGGAACGCGGAGTAGCCGGCCACGTAGAGCGCGAACAGCCCCCAGGGCTTGATCTTGGCGTGGTGCCCGAGCCAGACCAGGAAGGCGGCGAGCGCCAGGTCCCAGATGAGCTCGTAAAGGAACGTCGGCTGGAACGTCGTGAAGTGCAGGTCCTGCGGCGGGATGCCGCCGGAGACGCGGTAGGGGTAGGGAATCTGGAGGCCCCAGGGCAGCGTGGTCGGCTTGCCGAAGAGCTCCTTGTTGAAGTAGTTGCCGATCCGCCCTACCGCCTGGGCCACGAGCAGCGCGGGCGCGATCGCGTTGGCGAACGGGCCGACCGTGATGCCCAGCCGCCGCAGCCGCCAGGCGCCCACGATGGACGCGAGCGCGATGCCGCCCCAGATGCCGAGGCCGCCGGTCCACACGGCGAACACCCCGTACCACACGTGCGGGATGTCGTTAGGCGTGGTGAGGTCGAAGTAGATCCGTCCGCCGATGATCCCGGCGGGCACCACCCACAGCGCGATGTCGTTCACGACGTCGGGGTCGCCGCCGAGGGCGCGCCACCGCCGTCTGGTGATCAGGATCGCCAGCGTGATCCCGATGATGTAGCCGAGCGCGTAGAAGTGAATGTCCAGCGGGCCGATGTGGAAGCTGTCGATCGGCGGGCTGGGAAGGTACGCCGGCAGGGCGGTGAGCTGCACCATGTAGCTGAGCATACCGGCCACGTACTGTGACGGTAATCGCTCGTCACGGCCCGGTTGCAGAACCTCCAGCGCTGGTAGCGTCGCCCGCCGGGTGCGGGGCCATCACGGCCGGCGGCGCCACCGGGCTGGTGCTGGCCGACTTGTCCGGCAGGCCGGCCAGCCGGTAGACGTCGGACCCGTCGACGGTCTCCTTCTCCATCAGCAGGCCGACCAGCGCGTCCAGCTCAGACCGGTGGGTCCTGAGCAGGTCCACCGCGCGCTCCTCCGCCTCTTTGAGCAGCTTGGACACCTCGCGGTCGATCTCGGCCTGTGTCGTCTCCGAATACGGCCGGCTCGACATGCCCGGCCCGCCGCCGCCGAGGAAGACCGAGCCGCCCTCGGGGTAGCCGATCGGGCCCAGCTCTGAGGAGAGGCCGAACTCCCTGACCATCTTGGTCGCCAGGTCGGTTGCCCCGGCCAGGTCGTTGCCCGCGCCGGTGGATCCCTGGCCGAGGACGACGAGCTCGGCGGCGCGGCCGCCGAGCCGCACGGCGAGCGAGTCGTGCAGGTAGTCCTCGGTGTACATGTGCCGTTCGACCAGCGGAAGCTGCTCGGTGACGCCGAGCGTCTGCCCGGCCGGCAGGATCGTCACCTTGGCCACCGGGTCGGCGTGCTCGGACAGCGCGGCCACCATCGCGTGCCCGGACTCGTGCACGGCCACCGCGTGCTTCTCCTCGGGGAGCAGCACGTTGGACCCTTCCCTGCGGCCCAGGATGATCCGGTCCCGCGCGGAGTAGAAGTCGTCGGCCGTGACGACGTCCCGGCCCTCCCTGACCGCGACGATGGCCGCCTCGTTCGCGAGGTTCGCCAGGTCGGCGCCGGAGAACCCCGGCGTGGCCCTGGCCACCACGGCGAGATCCACGTCGGGCGCCAGCTTCTTCCCGCGGGCGTGCACGCCCAGGATCGCTTCCCGCTCGCTGACGTTGGGCAGCGGGATCGTCACCTGCCGGTCGAACCGCCCAGGGCGCAGCAGCGCCGGGTCCAGCACCTCGGGCCGGTTGGTCGCGCCCAGCACCACGATGCCCGTTCCCATGTCGAAGCCGTCCATCTCCGACAGCAGCTGGTTGAGCGTCTGCTCCCGCTCGTCGTTGGACACGACCGCGCCCGCTCCGGCCCGCCGCTGGCCGATCGCGTCTATCTCGTCAATGAAGATGATCGCGGGCGCCCTCTTGCGCGCCTCCGCGAACAGGTCGCGCACCCGCGACGCGCCCACCCCGACGAACAGCTCCACGAAGCTGGATCCGGCCACGGAGAAGAACGGCACGTGCGCCTCGCCGGCGACGGCCCTGGCGAGCAGCGTCTTGCCGGTACCTGGCGGCCCGATCATCAGCACGCCGCGCGGCACGACGGCGCCGACCCGCGCGTACTTCTCCGGTTCGCGCAGGAAGTCGACGACCTCGCTGATCTCCGACTTCGCGCCCTCGTAGCCCGCCACGTCGGCGAACGTGGTGGACGGCTGCTCCTCGTCGAAGATCTTGGCCTTGGACCGGCCGACGCCGAGGATTCCCTGCTGCAGGCCGCCCGCGCCGCGGGACAGCCGTCGCCAGAACCAGAAGAACAGCAGGAACGGCGCCAGGATGAGGATCCAGCTGAGCAGCTGGTTGCCGAACCCGGACGACGGCGGGGTCGACGAGGTCTCCACGCCGGCCGCGTTGAGCTGGTCCAATAGCGCCGAGCCGGCCTGCGGCGGGATGACCACCGTGTAGTTCGTCTTGTCCTTGTCGTTCAGCGTCCCGGTGCTCGTGCCGCCGTTCTGCGGGATGTCCACCGTCTTGACCTTGTGCGCGTTCACGTCGGTCAGGAACTGGGAGTAGGTGAGGCTGGTCGGCGCCGGCTGGTGCACGGCAGGCAGGAGTATCCACGCGAAGAGCGCGACGACGATGCCGACCGGCAGCAGCCAGTGCCGCCAGGCCGGCGGCGGTGGCGGCGCGTTCCCCCCTGGCTTCGACTTGTCGCCGGGTGGCGGAGGTGTCGCTTGCTTGCTCATCAGGACCTGACCTTTCCGCCAGGCGAACGACCTTGTAGCGCAGCCTAACGCTTACCTCAACGCGCCTGGATGAGGCCCCTCTTCCTCGGTTGTGCTCACCCTCAGCGAACTGTGAGCTAGCCGCCAACGCCCGGGACGCCAGACTTGCGGCTTACTTCGAGCAACGCCGCCGCGCCGCGGACCACGCAGCGCAGCGGATCCTCGGCCACCGTCACGCCGATTTCCGCCATCGCCTCGACGCGCTCCGGCAGGCCAGGCAGCAGCGCGCCGCCGCCCGCTAGCCGGATCTTGCCGCGCACCACGTCCTCGGCGATGCCTGACGGGATGTCAGAGAGCACCTCCTGCACCGCCCTGGCGATCGCGGCGACAACCGGCTCGAGCGCAGCCGCCACCATTTCGCCGGAGACCCGCTCCACGCGCGGCGTGCGGCGGGCGGCGTCGATGCCGACCGTTTCCGCCCAGCCGTCGGGCCCGCCGGTCAGGCCGAGCGTCGTCTTCAGCTGACGCGCCGCCCGCGAGCTGAGGATCAGGCCAAGCTCGCCCCGCGCCGTGTTCACGATGGCGTCGTCCATCGCGTTGCCCGCCATCCGCAGGCTCTGCGCGCGCACGACACGCCAGCCGGCCACGGCGGCGACCTCGGTCGTTCCGCCCCCGACGTCGACGACGAATCCCCCGGCCCCGGCGGACAGGTCGAAGCCTGCCCCGGCGGCGGCCGCGACCGGCTCGTCGATGAGCTGCACCGAGTACCGGGGCCGCCGCGCGTCGAGCGCGGCGGCGACGGACCGCCGCTCCACCCAGGTGGCGCCGCTGGGCACGCAGACCAGCGCGCGCGGCCGCAGCAGGCCGTTGCGCGGCCGGGCCTTGCGCAGGAAGCCGTGCAGCATCGCCGCCGTCGCCTCCAGGTCGGCGATCACGCCGTCGCGCAGCGGGTGGAGGACCTTGATGTCTTGCGGCTCTTTGTCGGACAGCACATCGGCCGCGGTGCCGATTGCCGTCACCGACCCAGTGGTCGAATCGATAGCGATCGCGGACGGTTCCTCGAGCACCAGCCCGCGGCCCTCGACCCAGACGAGCGTGTTGACCGTGCCTAGGTCGATCGCCACGCTGCCTCGGATGCGCATCCTTTGCTCACCCCTTGTCCCGTCCAGGCGCACAACACCCCAGTTGCGCAGGAATACCAGTATGCCGGGAGAGTGCCCGTTCCCGTGACCGGGAGTGCCCAGTGGTTCACCTAGGGAATTAGCTGTCGAAAGAGAGAACCATTCCGGCGGCTCAGACGTATTACTCAGTAACTAGCGGGGCCGCCATCAGCTTCGCGTCCTTCACTGGTGGTGTGGCACATCTCAGGCACCGGGCGGCGGGGCCCCGTGAGATGTGTTGAGGTACGGCGAAATTCTACGACGTTGGTGTATCGGGGAGCTGGCTTCTACTAGCATGTAGGAGGGGAAATTTGATGATCCGCGCGTGCCGTGTCGAGGAGGACCGTGCTGCGCTTGACCGGGGGAGTAGCGAGAAGGTGCCGGCAACCATCGACATTGCAGACGTCATGCAACTAGAGCTTGCCCACGAAGTGACCACCGACGGCAAGGCGACCGTTCAGCTACGGGGTGAGCTGGACATCGCGACCGCGGACCAGGCGTTCGCTTACCTCTGCGACGTCGTGGACAGCCAGCAGGGTACGGTCACCGTGGACCTCGCCAACCTGACCTTCTGCGACGCGGCCGGGCTCGGGGTGCTTGCCCGCGTGGCGGGGCACGCCCGGCGCTCCGGCCATTCCGTCGAGCTCGCCGCCGCCAGCCCGTCGCTGCTGCGGATCATGCACATTACCGGAATGGATGAAACCTTCCCTGAGGTCGGCGCTCCGGCACTCACGATGATCGCCTGGCCGCGCCAGGCCACCGTTAGCCCCGGCTGACAGCCGTAAACGATCAAGTCTCTCCGCTCCCCGTGGTGGCGGGCGCTACCGCGCGTTAAATTGGGATTTGCGCCCAACATGACAAGTGGCAACGCCGCCAGGCGAAAGGGATGCGAGGGACATAACAGATGGCTGACGATCTGAACGACGTGACTGACGACGAGACGAACGAATCCTCCGAGGCACAGATCGCGGTGCACTGGCGCGAGGAAGACTATTACGAGCCGCCGGCCGCGCTCACAGCGCAGGCGAACGCCTCCGATCCTGCCATCCGTGAGCAGTTCACCGAAGACAAGTTCCCGGACTGCTTCACTGCCTATGCTGACCTTCTGACCTGGTACAAGCCCTGGGACACGGTCCTCGATACGTCCACCGCGCCGTTCTGGAAGTGGTTCGTCGGCGGTGAGCTGAACGCCTCGTACAACTGCGTGGACCGGCACGTGCAGACCCATCCGAACAAGGCGGCGCTCATCTGGATCCCTGAGCCAGAGACCGAGGCGCACCAGGCGATCACCTACCGGGAGCTGTACGTCCGGGTCAACGAGTTCGCGGCCGTGCTCAAGGAACTTGGGCTGAAGGCGGGCGACCGGATCACGTTCCACATGCCGATGGTGCCGGAACTGCCCGTCGCCATGCTGGCCGCGGCCCGGCTCGGCGTCGTCCACTCGCAGGTTTTCGCCGGGTTCTCCGGTACGGCAGCCGGGCACCGGATCGCCGACTCCGGCTCCACCGTGCTCGTCACGATGGACGGCTACTACCGCAGCGGTGACCTGCTCGACCACAAGGTCAAGGCGGACGAGGCGGTCGAGGCCGCGGCCAAGGAAGGCCAGCACGTCGACAAGGTCCTCGTCTTCCGCCGCTACCCAGGCCAGTACTCCGCCAAGACCCCGATGGTCGAGGGGCGGGACGTCTTCGTTGACGACCTGCTGGCCGCGCACAAGGGCGAGATCGTCGAGCCCGCGCGGCTGTCGGCGACGGACCCGCTGTTCCTGATGTACACGTCCGGCACGACGGGCCGCCCGAAGGGCTGCCAGCACTCCATCGGCGGTTACATGTCGTACGTGGCCGGGACGTCCAAGTACTACCAGGACATCCACCCCGACGACACCTACTGGTGCATGGCGGACATCGGCTGGATCACCGGGCACTCCTACATCGTCTACGGGCCGCTCGCCCTCGGCACCACGAGCGTGATGTACGAAGGCACCCCGAACTACCCGGACGCCGGCCGGCCGTGGCGCATCGCCCAGCAGCTCGGGGTGAACATCTTCCACACCTCGCCGACCGCGATCAGGATGCTGCGCAAGGTGGGACCGGACGAGCCCGCCAAGTATGACTACCACTTCAAGACCATGACGACGGTCGGAGAGCCGATCGAGCCCGAGGTATGGCGCTGGTACTACAAGACCGTCGGCAAGGGCGAGGCGGCCATCACCGACACCTGGTGGCAGACCGAGACCGGCGGCTTCCTCGGCTCGACACTCCCCGGAATCGACAAGATGAAGCCGGGCAGCTGCGGCCCCGCGGCGCTAGGCATTTATCCCGTCATCCTCGACGAGGACGCCAACGAGGTGCCGAGGGGCAGCGGCAAGGCGGGCAACATCTGCATCCGCGCCCCATGGCCGGGCGAGTTCCAGACGATCTGGGGCCAGCCGGAGCGGTTCGTCTCGACGTACTACGCTAAATACAACAAGGACCCGGAGTCCAAGGACTGGCACGACTGGCCGTACTTCGCCGGCGACGGCGCCCTCGAGGCGGCCGACGGCTACTTCCGGATCCTCGGCCGCGTCGACGACGTGATCAACGTGGCCGGGCACCGGCTCGGCACCAAGGAGCTCGAGTCAGCGGCGCTGACCGTCAACGAGGTCGCCGAGGCCGCGGCGGTCCCGGTCATCGACGACATCCGCGGCCGGGTGGTCGAGATGTACATCTCG
>DATBBI010000323.1:0-4422 GCA_036271115.1 Trebonia sp. | reverse complement strand
TTCGTCGCCAGCCGCGTACCGTACTCGCAGGCAGTCGCTGATCGCGGCGACGTCGAAGACGGCCACCGGGATCGCGAAGGCGAGGGACACGGCGTTGCACACGTCCACCAGCGGGTGCAGCCGCGGCAGGGTCCCCTCCTTCCTGAACCGCCGGAGCAGCGCCTCAGACGCGCACCGGTACTGGGTCGGCTTCAGCCCCATCGTGGTGAAGGCTCGCCGCCAGGCCTGGATTTCCGGCAGCTCGCTTTCCGTCGCCCCCGCCAACCGGGACTTCGCGATGGCGGTGAACCGGGCGACACCGTCGTCGGCCACCGCATCGGGGGAGATCCCGGTCGCGAACGCGACCCCGGCGACGAGCTGAGGGAAATCGCGCCAGATCTCATCGGAATGCCGGAAGTCCACCGCGTTTCCTAGGAACCGCCGAGCACCGCGGCGGCCGCCTGGCGCTTCATCAGGTTGTAGGCGATCGTCGCCGGGGCCAGGCCGGTGGGCACGGCGGCGCCGAGCCCGACCGCGGCCCCCGCGAACACGTCGACGCCGCTGGCGGACATCACCGTGTCGATCGACAGAGCCGCGTGGTTGAGCACTCCGGTCTGCGTGAGCTCGAGCGACGGGTGCCCGCCCACCGCGGGTCCCGGCGCCGCCTTCAGCCCGAACGCCCCCGTAGCGCCGTTGGAGGTGGCGGTGAACGACCGGCACCGGCCCGCCACCGACTCGACCCCGGCCACGAACGCCGCGGCCGCGGCGGGGGAGCCGAACTGGTAGACCACCTGGTCATACGCCTGCGATTGCCCCGCGGCGCTGACGGACGCCAGCGCGGTCTCACCGAACCCGGTGTTGCCGAAATGGTTGACGAACGTCGCGCAGTCCACCGTCGCCAGGTCGTACTGCGGGGGCGACGACGACAGAGCGGAGCCGGAGCTGACCGCGGACGACGGCGACAGCGTGAACCCGGCGGGGAAGAACGACTGGGGGAGCAGCACCGTCTCCAGCTGCGTGCCGGTGAGCTGCCCCGACGCCGCGGGCACGGGGGTCATCGACACGGTGGGCGCGGCGGAGGCCGCCGTCGGAGCGGCCGCCGCGGAAGACGAGGACGAGGGCGTGTTGTACGGCACGCCCTTGGTGGCGCACCCGGTCAGCGCGATGGCCGCGACCGCGGTAACCGCCGCGAGGACCCGAGAAACCGATGACACAGCGTTAGCCAGCCCCCAATCCGGACATCAACACCTGACAAGGTACCGTCCGGCGTCCACCGCCCGCACGTGGCGTGCGGCGCGCGGACGTGGATAATGACGCTGGAACACCGACGTTCGCAGCATCGACGTCGGGCTAAGGAAAGGAAACACAACGTTATGGCACAGCGAATCGCGATCGTTACCGGAGCCGCCCGCGGGATCGGCGCCGGAACCGCCAAGCGCCTCGCCAGCGACGGGATGGCCGTCGGGGTGCTCGACCTGAACGAGGCCGACGGCGCGCAGACCGCCGCCGAGATCGAGAAGGCGGGCGGGAAGGCGATCGCGGTTGGCGCCGACGTTAGCAACGCGGACCAGGTCCAGGCGGCCGTCGAGCGGGTGGCCGCCGAGCTTGGCGAGCCGACGGTGCTGATCAACAACGCGGGCGTGACAAGGGACAACCTGTTGTTCAAGATGTCGGAGACCGACTGGGACACGGTGCTGAACGTCCACCTGAGGGGCGCCTTCCTCATGACGCGCGCGACCCAGAAGTACATGGTCAGCGCCAAGTGGGGCCGGATCGTCAACCTGTCGTCGGTGAGCGCCGTCGGTAACAGGGGCCAGGTGAACTACTCCGCCGCGAAGGCCGGCATGCAGGGGCTGACGAAGACCCTCGCGATCGAGCTCGGCAAGTTCGGCATCACAGCGAACGCCGTGGCGCCCGGGTTCATCGTCACCGACATGACCGCGGCGACCGCGGCCAGACTCGGCGTGTCGTTCGAGGACTTCCAGGCCGGCGCTGCGCAGACGATCCCGGTGCAGCGGGTCGGCCAGCCGGAGGACGTGGCCAACGCGATCTCGTTCTTCTGCAGCGAGGCGGCCGGCTTCGTGTCCGGCCAGATCTTGTACATCGCGGGCGGACCCGTCTCGTAGGAAAGGGGCAGGGCGTTGACCACCGACACCGATCTCCGCGACCGGGTGCGCGCGTTCCTCGCGGAGCACGACCCGGCGGCGACTCCGGCAGCGGAGTTCAACAGCGCCAGGTTCGACGCCGGGCTGGCCGCCGCGCACTACCCGGTCGGGCACGGCGGCCTCGGCCTGTCCCGCACGCTGCAGTCGGCGGCCGATGAGGAGTTCGCCAAGGGCGGCGCCCACGACCTCGACCCGCGGCGCAACGTCATCGGTCTCGGCATGGCCGCGCCGACGATCATCGCGTTCGGCACCGACGAACAGAAGACCCGCTGGCTGAAGCCGCTGTGGACCGCCGAAGAGATCTGGTGCCAGCTCTTCAGCGAGCCGGGCGCCGGCAGCGACCTGGCCGGCCTCGGGACCCGCGCCGTCAAGGACGGCGACGAGTGGGTCGTCAACGGCCAGAAGGTGTGGACCTCGCTCGCCCACGAGGCGCGCTGGGGCCTGCTGCTCGCCCGCACCGACCCGGACGTGCCGAAGCACGCCGGGCTGAGCTACTTCGTCATCGACATGCACCAGCCAGGTGTCGAAGTGCGCCCGCTCCGCCAGCTCACCGGCCAGGCGGAGTTCAACGAGGTGTTCTTCACCGATGCGCGGGTGCCGGACGCGAACCGGCTCGGCGACATCGGCGCGGGCTGGCGCGTCGCGCAGACCACGCTGATGAACGAGCGGGTCTCGATCGGCAGCTCCCGGTCGGTGCCGAGGGAGCAGAGCGCGATCGCGTTCGCCGCCGCGGAGTGGCGCACGCGCCCTGAGTTGCGCACCCACGAACTGCACCAGCGGCTGCTGCGGCTGTGGGCGGAAGCCGAGGTGGCGCGGCTGGCCGGCGAGCGGCTGCGGCAGCAGCTCGCGGCGGGGGTGCCGGGCCCGGAGGGCTCGGCGGCCAAGCTCGTCTTCGCCCGGCTGAACCAGGAGATCTCCGGCTGGGAGATCGACTTCGCCGCGGCGGACGGGCTGCGCTACGACGACTGGACGATGCACCGCGGCTCGGCGGCCAGCGACTACACCCGCGGTCCCGGGTACCGTTACCTGCGCTCGCGGGCCAACTCGATCGAGGGCGGCACCTCCGAGGTGCTGCGCAACATCATCGCCGAGCGCGTCCTCGGCCTGCCGGCTGAACCCCGCACCGACACCGGCGTCGCGTGGAAGGATCTGCCCCGCTGATGGCTCACACCGTTGACCTTCTCTATTCCGATACGGAACGTACGCTCGCGGCTGCCCTCGCCGATCTCCTCTCGTCCCGTGCGCAGGCCTCCGACGTGGTGGCAAGGACCGAGAAACCGGACACGTACGACCTGGACCTGTGGCACACCGTGGCCGCGGAGATTGGCCTGGCGGGCCTGCTGATCCCTGAGCCGCTTGGCGGCGCGGGCGCCTCCTACCGGGAACTTGCCGCCGCCGCCGAGCAGTTCGGCGCCGCCGTGGCGCCGATCCCGTACCTGGGCAGCGCGGCGGTGGCTACCGCCGTGCTGCTGTCGGCGGCGAAGAGCAGCGCGCAGCGCACCGAGTCCGCACCCGTCTCACCCGCTGCCGGCCTGCTGCGCCGGATGGCCGACGGCGAGCTGACGGCGGCGCTCGCCGTGCCGCCCGCCACGCTGCCCGGCGCGGCGTTCCCCGCTTCAGTGCGGGTCGCCGGGCTGGCCGATGGCGGGATGACCAAGCTGCGCGGCACGATCCCCGCGGTGGCCGACGCGCTGCCTGCCGACGTGCTGCTCGTGCCCGCCGACGGGGTGCCGAACGCCCTGTACCTGGTCGAGGCGACCGCGCCCGGCGTGCATCGCACGCCGGTGACCTCGCTGGACATGACCAGGCAGCTGTGCGACGTGACGCTGGACGGCGCGCCCGCCCGGCAGGTCGCCGTCGGGCCGGCCGCCGAGGCGGCCGTAGACGCTGGGCTGATGGCGGGCGCCACCGTGCTCGCCGCCGAGGATCTCGGCCTCGCGCAGCGCTGCCTGGACATGACCGTGGCCTACCTGAAGGAGCGCCACCAGTTCGCCCGGCCGATCGGCTCCTTCCAGGCGCTCAAGCACCGGCTGGCCGACCTGTGGACGATGATCACGCAGGCGCGGGCGGCCTCCAGGTACGCGGCCGCCTGCCTGGCCGACGGCGATCCGGACACGCCGGTGGCGGTGGCCCTGGCGAAGTCGGCGTGCGGCGAGGCCGCGGTCGCGGCCGCGCAGGAATGCGTGCAGATGCACGGCGGCATCGGCTTCACCTGGGAGCACCCCGCTCACCTGTACCTCAAGCGGGCGAAGGCGTCCTCGGTGCTGTTCGGCACGCC
>DATBBI010000322.1:0-2613 GCA_036271115.1 Trebonia sp. | reverse complement strand
GCGGATTCCAGGCCCCCGAGGCCTGTGGGGATTGTCGTCAGGGGCAGAGCGAAGAGGTTGGCTATTCGCTGGGCTTCGGCTTCAAGATGTGGGGTTGGCGCCTGCGCCAGCCAGATGACTCTTGTGTAGTGGGCGAAGTAGTCAGGCCATAGCTCCGGGTGGTCGTGTAGACCGAGGCTCTTGATGACCGTGCGGTCGAAGGTGCGGACTAGGTAGTCGGTTAGCAGGTAGGTGCCTGGCTCTTCGTCGAAGAGCTTCGCGATGACTTCGGCGCCGGCGAAGACGTCGTAGCAGTGGAGGCCGGGCAGGCGGGGGGTGTCGTTGGCCGTGCAGAATTCGTCTAGCTTGCCGTACGTGCCGCAGTCGGCGTAGGCCATGACCGTGGGGGCGGAGGAACGGGCCCGTTCGGAATACTGGGTGATTTTTTCCGGGCGGTTGTGGAGACGGGCGGGCAGCGGACGGACCACCAGCGGCCAGCCGCGGCGGGCGGCTATCTCCCTGATGTGCGCGGCCAGGGCGCCGCAGGCGATGACCTCAACTGAACCCAAGCTGGTCGATGAACCGGTCGTTGAAGTCGGCGCGGTCGGAGAGCTCGACATACCTCACCTCCTCGAGGAGGGCCAGGGCGGCGGCGCGTTCACGGACGGAAAGCAGGGCCATCTTGGCGCCTTCGCCGGCGACGTTCCCGGCGGCGACCACGCGGCGGACCGGGACGGCGGGGACGAGGCCGATGCGGATCGCGGACTTCGACGACAGGTAGGAGCCGAATGACCCCGCCAGCAGCACCTGCTTGACGTCCTCCTGGGTGAGGCCGGCCTCCTCGAGCAGGATGCGCCAGCCGGTCGCGATCGCCGCCTTGGCGAACTGGAGCTCGCGGATGTCACGCTGCGACAAGTAGATGTCGCCGTGCAGCATGAAGACGCGTTCCGCGCCGACGGTGGTGAGGCGGCTGGCGAGGCCGGGCGCGATGCGGCTGGCGTCCTCGGCAGGGACGAACCGGCCCGAGCCGTCGAGCAGGCCCGCCTCCACGAGCGCGGTGACCGCGTCGACCAGGCCGGAGCCGCACAGGCCGCGCGGCTCTGTGTCGCCGATCACCGTGAGGTTCAGGTCCCCGTCCGGGGTGATCGTCACCGCCTCGATCGCGCCGTCGGCGGCGCGCATCCCGCAGCGGATCGCGGCGCCCTCGAACGCTGGGCCGGCCGGGGCGGCCGTCGCCAGCAGCCAGTCCCGGCCGCCGAGCACGATCTCGCAGTTCGTGCCGATGTCGATGAACAGCCGGATCCGCGGGTCGCGGTCCATCCCGCTGGCCAGCAGCCCGGCGGTGATGTCACCGCCGACGTACGCGCCGAACGCGGGGAACACCACCGCGCGCGCTCCCGGGTGCGCGGGGACGCCAAGATCCCGCGCCCTGATCTCAGGCAGCAGCCGGGCGGCCATGATGAACGGCGCGACGCCGAGGGGCTCGGGGTCCATGCCGAGGACCAGGTGGACCATGGTGGCGTTGCCCGCGAGCGCGACCTCGTAGACCTCACCCGGCTGAACCCCGCCCTCCTCGCACGCGGCGGCCGCCAGCTCCGCGAGGGTCTCCCTGGCGAGCTGCTGCAGCTTGTCCCGCGCCGCCGGGTCGAGCATCGTCGCGCTGATCCTGGTGATCACGTCGGCGCCGAACGGCTGCTGCTTGTTGAGCATCGACCGCACCGCCACCGGGGTGCCCGTGGTCAGGTCGAGCAGCGTGGCGACCACCGTAGTGGTGCCTAGGTCGAAGGCCAGGCCGAAGCCGCGCTGCGTCGTGTCGCCGGGCTCGACCGCGATCAGCCTGTCGTCGACGACGACAGCGGTCACCTTGAAGTCGGCCTGCCGCAGCACCGGGCCGAGGGTTGCGAGCACCTCCAGGTCAGCCGAGGGCTCCAAGTCGGTCAGTGCGGCGAGCACCCGCTCCAGGTCGGTCACCTGATCGGCCAGGCTCGGCTCGGCGAGTTCGAGGTAGCGCTTGCAGACCGCCGGGCGGAGGATCACCTGACGGCCGACGCCGACCATCGCCGCCTTCGGCCGGGTGGTCAGCGGCGGCACCTCCACGTCGGCGTCGCCGGTGGCCGGCGTCCGGCAGGCGAGCCGCCAGCCGTCCTTGATCTCCTGCGCGGTGTAGGCGCGGACGTCGAGGCTGGTGGGGTCGGGCGGGCTGTCGCGGAACCTGATGCGGCATTTCTTGCACGTGCCGTGGCCGCCGCAGGTGGAGTCGATCGCAATGCCGTTCCAGCTCGCCGCGTCGAACAGGGTGACCCCGCGCGGCACCCGCACCGGCTGGCCGTTGAAGCGCAGGTCGACCCGCTGGGTCATGACGCGGGCTTCACAGCTTGTTCCGCGCGGTAGGCGGCTATCCAGGCCGCCCCCCAGTCGTCGCGGCCGAGCAGCAGGTCGGCGGCCCTGGCGGCGCGGACCACCTGCGCCGAGCGGGCGTCCATGATCGCGCTGGTCAGCCCGTTCGCGGCGGCGAGCGGCAGGAACGCGGCGGTGATCGCCTCCCGGTGCGGCATGCCGAAGCTCAGGTTCGACGCGCCGAGCGTGGTGTTCACGCCGAACTCCTGCCTGAGCAGGGCGATGGTTTCCAGGGTC
>DATBBI010000321.1:0-9743 GCA_036271115.1 Trebonia sp. | reverse complement strand
CGCCCAGCTGTGCGGTGATGCCCACCTCTCGAACTTCGGGGTGTTCGCCTCGCCTGAGCGCAGGCTGTTGTTCGACCTGAACGACTTCGACGAGACGCTGCCGGGGCCATTCGAGTATGACGTGAAGCGGATGGCGGCCAGTTTCACCATCGCGGCCCGCAACAACGGGTTCGGCAAGGCCGATACGCGGGAGGCGACGCGGGCGTCGGTGCGGGCTTACCGGGAGGCGATGGCCTCCTTCGCGCAGATGCGGACGATGGACATCTGGTATGCGCATCTGGACGAGGACGAGCTGATGGCGGGGATCCGCGCCGCTGTGGCCGGGGCAGCGAAGGCTGGGAAAGCAGGGAAGAAGGCGAAGAAGGAGCAGAAGGCGGCCAGGGAGGAGCAGAGTGAGGAGAAGGCCGCGCAAATCGCGCTGGCGCGGGCGGAGAAAAACCGGGCCAAGGCACACACGCGGGACAGCCTGCAGGCACTGTCCAAGCTGGGTGAGCTAGCCGATGGCAGCTACCGGATCGTCAGCCAGCCGCCGATCGTAGTTCCCGTGCGGGAGCTGGCCGCCACCTACGGTATGTCTCCGGACGAGACCGATCATGTGGTCCGTGACCAGTTCCGCGCCTACCGGGCCACTTTGCAGGATGACCGGCGGCACCTGCTGGAGAGCTTCGAGATCATCGACTGGGCCCGCAAGGTCGTTGGCGTAGGCAGTGTCGGAACCAGGGCGTTCATCGTATTGCTGCAGGGCCGCGACGCAGACGACCCGCTGTTCTTGCAGGTCAAGGAGGCAACCTCCTCAGTACTCGAGGGATACCTGCCCAAGAGCCGCTACCGCCAGCACGGTCAGCGTGTTGTCGAGGGTCAGCGGATGATGCAAGCTGCCAGCGACATCTACCTGGGCTGGACCAAGGGACTGGACGTGCGGCGGCATTACTACTGGCGGCAGCTGCGCGATATGAAGGGCTCGGCGCTGGTCGAAGCGATGAGCCCGTTCGGGCTCACGTTCTATGCAGGCATCTGCGGGTGGACAATGGCGCGGGCGCACGCCCGGTCGGGGGACCCGGTCGCCATTACCGAGTACCTCGGCCCCGGCGATGAGTTCGATACATCGGTCACCGACTTCTCTGCACGCTACGCCGACCAGAACGAGCAGGACTACCAGGAGTTCGTCACAGCGGTCCGCGCCGGGAAGCTCGCGGTCGTTGAAGGCGTCTAGGTGCCGCTAGCCCGGAGCCGGGCGTGAATGACTATTGGTGGTGATCTGCTTGGCCGTCGAGTCTGGCACCAGTACTGGGGGGCAGACCAAGATGGACCGCAGGCTGGCTATCTTGCTGGCGATGGCGATGTTCGTCCTGGTCGTTGACACGTCGGTGATGAACGTGTCGATCGCATCGGTGGTGCACGATCTGCATACCACCGTCAGCGGGGTCCAGTCCGCGATCGCGCTTGAGGCGCTGGTATCGGCGGCGTTCATCCTGATCGGCAGCAAAGTGGGTGATCTGATCGGGCGCAAGCGCGCGTACGTGCTGGGCCTGCTCGGATATGGGATCGGCGCGCTGGCCATGGCCCTGGCCCAGGGACTGACCGCGGTCATCGTGTTCTGGGCCATCGTCGGCGGGATCGGCGCCTCGCTGCTGCTGCCGGCGATGCAGTCACTGATCCATGGCAACTTCGAGGGTGCGGCACAGCGGAAGGCCTACGCGCTGGTCGGCGCCGCGGCCGCGATCGCCGCCGCCGTCGGGCCGCTGATCGGCGGGTTCATCACGACCTACCTGTCGTGGCGGATCGCGTTCCTGCTGGAAGACGTCATCATCGTGGTCGTGCTGTCGGGCCTGCGGCTGGTCCGTGACGTGCCCTACACCGGAGCCCGGCAGGTCGACGTGGTGGGTGCCATCCTGTCGGTGCTGGGCATGGGCGGAGTCGTGCTGAGCATCCTGGTGTGGCAGGAAGGCGGCGAGGCGGTCGGCGCCCTGCTCGCGGTCGGCGTGGTCTCGCTCGGTGCGCTGGCCTGGTGGCTGGTGCGGCGCAAGCGGGCCGGCAAGGCGCCACTGCTGGACCCGGACCTGTTCAAGGCCAAGCTGTTCAAGTTCGGGGTCTCCGGGCAACTGCTGCAGCAGATCGGGCTGGGCGGCACGATGATCGCGCTGCCGATCTACCTGCAGATCGTGCTCGAGTACAGCGCGATGGGCGCGGGCCTGTCCATCGCCCCGCTGTCCCTGAGCATGTTCGCCGTGGCCCTGCTCGCCGGGAAGCGGGCCGGCAAGCAGCGACCCGCGAGACTCATCCGGGCGGGGTTCGCGCTGTTCACGATCGGTATGGTCATCGTCGAGCCGATCGTGCCCCGGGCGACCTCAGGCTGGTACCTGGTGGTGCCCTTGATGATCGCCGGGTCAGGGCTGGGCCTGCTGGTCTCCCAGCTTAACAACTACACGCTGGCCCCCATCGCTGAGGACCGCGTCAGCGAAGCTGCCGGGGTGAACTCGGCAGGAGGGTCATTCGGCCTGTCGTTCGGGCTGGCCTTCGCCGGAGGCATCCTGCTGGCCGCGCTGTCGGCCTCCTTCACCGGCATGGCCCAGTCCAGCACCGTGCTGTCCCACGCCGAGCAGCAGCAAGTCGCCGCGACCTTGGAGCATGACGCTCAGGTGGTCAGCAACACCCAGCTCGAGAAGCAGCTCGCCGGCCAGCCGGAAGCCACCCAGCAGGAGATCATCAAGATCAACACCCAGGCCAGGCACCTCGCCCTGCAGATAGCGCTTCTCGTGCCCATCCTGGCCGGATTGGCCGGGCTCGGCATCTCCTTCCGCATGATGCGCCTGCCCGATCCCAAACAATCCGGCGACGCCGAACAAATGGTCCTGGGCTGACCCCAGGCCACCCCAGCCGTCCTGCGGCGGCCGACGGTGGGGTGCCGCGGACGTGGCAGGGTGGGCGCGTGAGATGTCTCGTTTACGTGTCGGGGGCGCCCGGGGCCGGGAAGAGCAGTCTCGCCGGGCCGCTCGCCGCCGAGCTGGGGTTCACGCTGATCACGAAGGACACGCTCAAGGAGACGCTGCACGACGCGCTCGGCGCGCCGGAACCGGATCTGGCCTGGTCCCGCCGGCTCGGCGGCGCCGCGATGGAGCTGCTGTGGCGGCTGGCGGCCGACGCGCCAGCCGTGGTGATCGAGGCGAACTTCCGGCCCTACAGCGAGGTCGAGCGACGCAAGCTAACCGGCCTCGCCGGGCGGACCGTCGAGGTGCATTGCCAATGCCCGGCCGAGGTCGCCGCTGCGCGCTACAACGCGCGGCCGACGCACCCGGTGCACGTGCTGAAGACGCTGCCGGTCGCGGCGATGGCCGAGTACGACCGGCCGGTCGGAATCGGCGGGCTTGTCCTCGTGGACACCACCGCCCCGGTCGACGTGCCCGCCGCCGCCGCCCGGGTCCGCGCCTGCCTCGCAGGCGCGGACCCCAGCGGGTTAGGGAATCAGCAGCAGCTTGCCGGTGGTGCGGCGGGCCGCCAGGTCCTCCTGCGCGCGGCGCGCGTCGGCGAGCGGGTACTCGCCGCCGATCCGCACGTCCAGCTCGCCCTTGGAGAGCCACTCGAACAGCTCGCCTGCCCGCCAGAGCAGTTCCGCGCGGTCGGCGATGTAGTTGCCCATGGTGGGCCTGGTCAGGAAGAGCGAGCCGCCGGTGTTCAGCCGCTGCGGATCGAACGGCGGGACCGGGCCGCTGGCCGCGCCGTAGAGCACCATCATGCCGCGCGGCCGCAGCGCCGCCAGGCTGGCGTCGAAGGTAGCCAGGCCCACGCCGTCGAAGACGACGGAGGCGCCGCGCTCGCCGGACAGCCGCATAACCGCCTCGCCGAACTCCTCGTAGCTGGTCACGTGGTCCGCGCCCGCTCGCTGCGCGAGCACGGCCTTCGCGGTGGTCGACGTCGTGGCGACCACGATGCCGCCGCGCCGCTTGACCATCTGGGTGAGCAGTAGCCCGACCCCGCCGGCCGCGGCGTGCACGACCGTGATGTTCCCCTCCTGGACGGGGAACGTGCTGTTGCACAGGTAGTGCGCGGTGATGCCCTGCAGCATCACGGCCGCGGCGATCTTCAGGTCGAAGCCGGGCGGCACCGGGACGGCGCTCGCCGCGGGCAGCGCGACCTGCTCGGCGTAGCTGCCGGGGGCACCGGCCCACGCCACGGGGTCGCCGACCGCGAACTCGGTGACGCCCTCCCCGACGGCGAGCACGGTGCCCGCGCCTTCGCCGCCCGGGGTGTAGGGGGTCGGCGTCTTGTAGTTGCCGATGCCGGAGCGCTGGTAGATGTCCATGTAGTTGACCCCGCAGGCCGCCACCGTGACGACGATCTCGCCCGGCTTCGGCTGCGGGTCGTCGCGCTCCCCGATCGTCAAGACCTCGGGCCCGCCGAGCTCCCTGACGATTATCGCTCGCATCACATCACGCCCCTTCGCGCTCGCTCACATACACCTATCACGCCGCCGCGGCGGCCACAGCAGGACCGGGACGCCGGCGAGGGCGGAAGGCGTGACTATCCATCAGTTATGACCACTTTCGTGGTTGATTTGTCCGATTTATCCCCACGGAACTGATGGGAAGTGGCGGAACTGATGGGAAGTGGCGGGCGCCGGGCAGCACGGGGCCGTGGGAGGCGTGGGGCCGAGGGGTTTACGAGGATGCCGGTGTGCGGGACCGGGACGGTTACGGGTGGCGGTCCGGGTCCTGGACGACCGTGGCGGCCTCCTCGGCGGCGATGGCCGCGGGGGCCGCGGCCGGGGCGGCCGGGGCGTAGCGGGCCACCAGCTCGTCGTGGATCGCCTGCAGGTGGGAGATCTGGCCGGCGGACGGGTTGGCGGCGCCGGAGACCGGGACGGTGACGCCCGCCAGCACGTCGTCGGTGCGGGGGGCAGTCAGGGTCAGCACGTCGCCGAAGCCAGGGGCGGCGGCGTCCCTGGCGGTCAGCGACGGGACGTTCCAGCGCTGCTGGATGGTCTTGAGCACCGAGGTGTGGTCGAGCGGCGTCGAGCCGGCCGGGACCCGGTAGACGGTGCCCGGCGCGATCAGCGGCGAGATGAGCAACGTCGGCACCCGCACCCCGAACCTGTCGAAGCCGAAGCCGAACTCGCCCGCCGCGGCGTCCGGCGGGGTCGCGCCCCACGGCGGCGGGACGTGGTCGTAGCAGCCGCCGTGCTCGTCGTAGGTGAGCACGAACAGCGTCTGCGTCCAGCCGGGGCCGCCGCGCACCGCCTCGTAGGTGTCGTGGATCAGCTGCTCACCGAGGGCCACGTCGTAGTTCGGGTGCTGGCTGTTGCCCGTCGAGGGCCAGCTCGGCTCCAGGAAGGTGAACGCGGGCAGCGTGCCCGCCGCCGCGGCGGCCTGGAAGTCGGTGAACAGCCCGAAATGGCTGGCGTCAGCGCTGGTGATGTCCGGGAAGTCGTACCTGGTCAGCGGCTGCCTGTCGTACCCGAAGATCCGCCAGCTGACCCCGGCCTTGGTGAGCGCGCCGAAGATCGAGGGGCAGGTGTACGTCTTCGTGACGTCATCCATGTGTCCCTGGCTGGTCGCCGCGAGCGCGAACGCGCGGTTCGGCATCGTCTCCGTCGGCGCCGGTGCGTACCAGTGGTCGCAGACCGCGTACCCGCGCGCCAGCGCGGACATCACCGGCAGCGCCTCGGGGGTGAAGCAGCCCATGATCATGTCGGCCGTGGTGCCCGGCACGATCGTCCACCTGTCGTTCGTTTCCCAGGTGATCGTGTACGCGAAGTCCTTGACGAACCCCTGCATGGTGGCCGCGGTTCCCGACGCGGGAGGGTTGTCGCTGCCCCAGAGCTGGTCGTTGGTCGCCTTGTACCCCTCGCCGGGGTCGGCGCCCGGCATGAAGTAGGCGTTCGGCGTGGACGGCGTGATCTGGTACACGCTGACCTGGTTGCCGCTGCTATCCGGGCAGGACTCGCTGCCGGTGAGCCCCTCGAACGGCTGGCCGGACGGCGAGACGTTGCCGCTGCCGGCGTACAGGTAGCCGAGCATGTGGTCGAACGAGCGGTTCTCCAGCATCAGCACGACCACGTGGTTCACCGCGGCGAGGTTGGTGCCGTCGGCCATGAGCTGTCCCCCCTTACTGGCTTACTGAGCGCGTGACGCGGCTTTGTGCGCCGCAGTCCGCGCGGCCTTGGCCACCCGCTTGTCCGGGTGGTATTTCCCGACATGGTTCAGGACGGCCACGGCGTCGGGATGAACGCCGCGCGACATCGCGTCGAACAGCGCCGCCTCGCCGCCGGCCGGGACGGCCTCATTGAAGGTGACAACCAGCTCATCCGGGTCGGGATACTCGTCGTCGCAGGCGAGCGCCAGCAGGTCGGTCGCCATCCAGGCGACGTCCGCGGGCGACGGCTCCAGCCGCGCCGGACGGCCCGCCGGCCCGTCGTCCTCGAGCGTCGCCAGGGTGATCTTGGCGTAACCGCTCATCGGCGGGACGTCCAGGCTGTCCCGCCACGCAGGCGCGGCGGCCGCGCCGATGCGGGTGACCGCGGCCACCGCGAGCAGCCGGTCGCCCGGGTCGCCGCGGGCCCCCAGGTCGAGCAGTTCCCGCGCGGCCGGGTCGGCCCCGCGGGCGGCGGCCCACGCGGCGGACTCCGCGTAGAACTCGTCCTCGCTCACGCCCTCGGCCATCGCGAGCAGCTCGGCGCCGGTGAGCTCGGCCGCGGTCGGCGGCAGCAGCGCGATGTCGACGCCCTCCTCGACGAGCCGGTCGCGCAGCTCGGCCAGGGCGAGCGGGGTCAGCCGGACGGTGTCGCCGGCTTCCGTGATCGCACCCAGCGCGGCCAGCTTGCCGAGCAGCAGCTCGACCGGGTCGCCGTAGGCGGCCACCCACTCCTCGCGGGCGACCGCGGCCTGGGCGGGTGTCATGTCCACGGCGGCGTCCGCCCAGAACACCTCGGTCAGCTCCGCGCGCGGCACGCCTTCCGCGCGGGACGTGAAGAGCAAGATGACGAGCGCCAGCGGCAGCCCGAGGAAGTCGAGGGCCGGCTCCCCGTGGACGCCGTCGTCCTCGTCTCCCTCGTCCTCGTCGTCCGCGCCGTCGTCCTCGTCGGCCGCCGCGGCTGGGCTGGACGCCCCGGCCACCTCGAGCGTCTCGGCCACCTCGAGCGTCTCGCTGAGAACGACGCTGAACGTGACGTCCCAGGCGAAGCGCACGTCCTCGTCCGTGTCGTCCACCCAGGCCTCCGCCACTTCGCCGGGCTCCACGAGGTCCTCGTCGGCGTCGTCGTAGCTCAGCCAGTCCGCCGCGATCGCGTACTCCCACAGGAACGCGAAGTCGTCCGCCCCGACGCCGGCCGCGGCGGCCGCGGCGGCGGCGTCCGACGGCGACAGGTCGCCTTCCTCGTCGACCCGCCGGCCGGACCCCACCCACATGGCGAGCGCGGCGAGCTGGCGCGGCAGCGGCGCCTCGCGGGCGCGGGCGGCGAGCTCGGCGATCGACGGCAGCCGGATCGGCGGCAGCGAATCGGGGAGCTCGAACGCTTCTTTCAAGCTGGTGAGATCGCTGTCGTCGGTGCCGTCGTCCGAGTCGGCGCCGACGTCAAAAGCGCCGAAACGGTCCTGGGACATGGCCCGAGCCTAACTGCCGGCCGCCCGGGCGGGGACGCGGTCCCGGCCGTCCCGCGCCGGCGGCCGGTTCCGCGCGGCTTCGCGCGCCGCGCGGCGGGCCAGCTTCGCCACCCGGCGGTCCGGGTGGTAGCGGCCGAGCACCGTGAGGACCTGGACGACGTCGGGGTGCGAGCCGCGCGACATCTGGTCGATGAGCCACGCCTCCTCGCCCGGCGGCACCGCCTCGGCGAACTGCGCGGCGATCTCGTCGGGATCGGGGTCTGCCTCGCCGCAGGCGAGCGCCAGCAGGTCGGTGGCCACCCAGGTCAGGTCGTCGGGGTCCGGCTCGAGGACCAGCGGCACGGTGTTGTCCGGCAGGTCGGCGGCCAGCGCCGACAGCGCGATCCGCGCGTACCCGCGCAGCTCGGGCCGCTGCATGGCGTCCCGCCAGGCCCGCTGCGCGCCGGATCCGAGGCGGCGGGTGAGGTTCACCGCCACCAGCCGCAGCTGCGGCCCGCTGAACGCCGCGAAGGCGAGCAGGTCGCGCGCGGCCCGGTCCGCGCCGAGGGCCGTCACCCAGGCGCCGGCCTCGGCCTCGAATTCGGCCTCGGGCACGCTGTCGGCCAGCGCGACCAGGTCCGCGGCCCGCAGCTCGCCCTTCGTCGCTGTGATCTGCGGGATCTCGATCCCCTCGAGGCGCAGCTGCTCGCGCAGCGACCAGAGCGCGAGCGGCGCGAGCTGGACGTTGCCGTCGGCGGCGCGCGGCAGCTCGATGGCGCGCAGCGCGGCGAGCTCGGAAAGCAGCCAGCGCACCGGGTCGCCGTGGTTGCGGATCCAGGCGTCCCACGGGCGCCTGGCGCGCTTGGACTTCCGGCCGCTGAGCGCGCCAGCCTTGACGACGTCCCGCATGCCGGACGCGCTCATCCCGGTCCGCCGGTCAAGGAACAGCAGCACCGCCACGACGACGCCCTGGCCCTGGAACTTCAGCTTCTTCGCGGCACGGGGGTCGAGGGCGGCGCTCACCTCCATGGCCTGGGCGAGCACCGAGGAGAAGACCACCGTCCAGGCGCGCAGCGTGCTGACATCGTCGCCACCCGCCCAGCGCCAGGCGGTGAAGCCGGGAACCGCGCGGGACTGTCTCCCGCCAGGGCCGTCCTCGAACTCAACCCAGCGCGCGGTCAGCGCGTACTCCCAGACGTACGGCAGGTGCTCGGGCGCGATGCCCATGACGCGGGCGGCCTCCGCCGCGTCGGCGGGCAGCAGCTCGTCGGCCTCGGTGACCGGCCTGCCGTCCTGCCCCAGCCACGAGGCCAGCGCCTCCAGCCGTGCCATCAGCGGCGCGCTGCGTGCCTGCGCGGCGAGCTCGGCGGCCGCGGGCAGCCGGACGGCCGGCAGCCGCTTGCCGAGCCGGAACACCCGGCTGAGGCTGACTTCCGGATCCTGGCCAACGGCGGCGAAGCCGATCGTCCTGAACGAGCCCGTCATGTCCCCGGCCGCGGCGAACATTCCCGTGCTCCACGCCGCTAGCACCGGGTTGTAGCCGACAACCAGGCGCTCGATGTCGTCGGTGTCGTAAGCGCGTACCGCCTCGCGCAGGATCTGGCCGGCCAGGCCGGACAGGCTCCCCCCGGATCTAGCCCCGGAATCTGCTGCCACGAGCTGAGCCTATTGGTAACGCTGCCTCGCGCGTGACCGATGATGCTAATTCGACACTCAGTACGCGGCCTCGGGACTTAGTGCGCGGCGCGCAGCGATCGCAGCACATAAGGCATGATGCCGCCGTGCCGGTAGTACTCGGCCTCACCTGGCGTGTCGATGCGGACCACCACGGTGAATTGCTTGTCGTCGGCAGTCACCACGAGCTCGTTCGGGATAATTTCTTTGTTGTTTATTTCTGAGATTCCCGCAATGGAGAAGAGCTCGTGCCCGGAAAGGCCCAGCGTCGCGGCCGACTCCCCCGGCTTGAACTGGAGCGGCAGCACGCCCATGCCGATCAGGTTGGACCGGTGGATGCGCTCGAACGACTCGGCGAGCACGGCGCGGACGCCGAGCAGCGCGGTGCCCTTCGCCGCCCAGTCGCGGGACGAGCCTGAGCCGTACTCCTTGCCGCCGAGCACGATCAGCGGCGTGCCTTCCTCGATGTAGCGGCGGGAGGCGTCGTAGATCGAC
>DATBBI010000320.1:0-6520 GCA_036271115.1 Trebonia sp. | reverse complement strand
CTACGTCATCCAGCTGATCACGCTGGTGCTGCTCGCGCTCGCCGCGAACACCTCGTTCGGCGGGCTGCCGGTGCTCGCCGGGCTGCTGGCGGGCGACAACTTCCTGCCGCACGTGTTCGGGCTGCGCGCCGACCGGCGGGTCTACCGCTACGGCGTCGGGGTGTTGGCGGGGGCCGCGGCGCTGCTGCTCGTCGCCTCCCGGGGCGACACGCAGGCGCTGGTGCCGCTGTTCGCGGTCGGGGTGTTCATCGGCTTCACGCTGTCCCAGGTCGGGATGGTGCGGCACTGGCATTCGCAGCGGTCCAGTGGCTGGCTCTACCGCGCCTGGATCAACGGCATCGGAGCGGTGCTGACCTTCGCTGCCGCCGTGATCGAGCTGGTCAGCAAGTTCCTGGCCGGGGCGTGGCTGGTCGCGATCATCATCCCGCTGCTTGTGCTGCTGTTCCTCGCGGTGGGCCGGGCGTACCGGCGGATCGGCGTGGAGCTCGGGATTGGCCATGTGCCGCCGCCGCCCGTGAAGCAGCCCGTGCTCGTGGTCGTGCCGGTCATGGGCCTGTCCCGGCTGACCGCGGAAGGCATTTCCGCGGCGCTGTCGCTCGGCGACGACGTGGTCGCGGTGACCGTGGTGTACACGGACTCCGATGATGACGACTCCGGGACCGGCGCGCCGACGTCCCCGGCGCCCGACGCGGCCTTCCGCGAGCAGTGGCAGGCGTGGCGGCCCGAGGTGCCGCTGATCACGCTGCGGACCGCGCACCGGTCGCTGGCCAAGCCGATCGTTCACTACCTGCGCGAGCTCGAGGCGGAGGACAAGTACCACCGGCTGGTCGTGCTGATTCCCGAAGTGCAGCCGACCGGTCCCCTGCAATGGCTGCTGCACAACCAGCGCGGCATCATCCTGGATCATGCGATCCGCCGGAACACCGCGAACGTGGTGCTCTGCCGTCTGCGCTACCGGCTGGAGACGCTCGCCGCGGACCCGGCCGGCGCCGCTGATGCGGCTAGCGGCCGGTGACGCGGGACAGACGCCGGCGTGCGGATGGCAAAATATAGGGACATGGGCTACTTCGCGGGGATCGGACGGTGACGACACCAGCGCGCTCCCCGTTGCCCGTGGCGGTGGTCACTGGCGGCAACCGCGGTGTAGGCCTTGAGATCTGCCGGCAGCTCGCCATGGCCGGCTACGCGGTGGTGCTCGGCTCCAGGGACCTGCGCAAGGCAGAGCTCGCGGCCAAGGAGATCGACCCGGAAGGCGAGCGGATCACGCCGTGCCACATCGAGGTCGACAATTCGGTCAACATTCAGCAGCTGACGGGATGGGTCAAGGACAGGTACGGCCGGGTCGACACGCTCGTGAACAACGCGTCGGCGCCGCCCGACCTGTGGGCGATCGCGGGCACCACCGACCTGACGCCGGTGGCGGAGGCGCTCGACATCAACCTGTTCGGCGCGTGGCGGGTGACTCAGGCCCTGCTGCCGCTGCTGCGAAAGTCGCCGCGGCCCCGCATCGTGAACGTGTCGAGCGAGGGCGGCTCGATCGCGCTGATGAACGGCGGCCGCCCGGCCTACAGCGTCTCGAAGGCGGCGCTTAACGCGCTGACCAAGCTGCTGGCCGGCGAGCTGCATCGGGACGGCATCCTGGTCAACGCGGTCTGCCCCGGCTGGATGCCGAACGACGGCAGCCGGCCAGGCGGCCGCTCCCGCACGTTCGCCCAGGGCGCGGCCAGCGTGGTGTGGGCGGCCACTTTGCCTAACGGCGGCCCGACCGGCACCTTCACGCGTGACGGCCGCGCGCTGCCCTGGTTAGGCGGCCCGGAGCATCGCGCTAGTCAGCGTGTTCGGGCCTGGCGAGCGGCCAGCCGCCAGCCGCCAGGTGCGAGCGGACCCTGTTGATGTCCGCGTCGTTCGGCGTGGTGTGCATGACTTCGACAATCGCCTTCTTGATCGCTTCCGCCGACTCAGGGTCGGCGGAAGCCTCCAGCTCAGTCGCGATGAGATTGACGTCCTCATTCGTGAGCTGGCTGCCGAGGAGGGCAAACAGCGGGATGTAGTCATGCTCCGGCACGCCTTCCGGGTAGCCGGCCCGCAGCCATTCGATGACCTTGCTGAGAACAGGGGGGAGTGGCATTGTCTGCACTTTCTCTGACGGAACTGCAGGCCGGGTTACTTCTTCGCGGGTGCCGGGTGGCCGATCTGGTAGATCTCGTAGATGCTCCAGCCGATGGCGGCCAGCACGATGAGGAAGCAGAGTGCGGCGATCACTATGCCGGCGATGCTGCCGCCGAGGAGCACGTCAGAGTCGTCGCCGTCATCGGCTCCCGCCGTGGCTGCCCGGGCCCTGTGCGGCCCGAGCGACAGCGCGTACAGGCCCCCGGCGAAGAGCGCCGGCAGGCCGGCGCCCGCGACGAGGCCGAAGACCAGAATCTTCCACAGTGCGCTGAGGTTAATCCAGGACATTGCTGATCCGCTCCCTGTCAGCTCGCCGCCGCGGCGGGCTCAGGCTCGGTCGGCACGACCGTTCCGGTCCATTCCGCGTTCACGTTGTTGTGGTCCACCTTGCTGGCCCGGGACCGCCAGAAGATGAGCGCGGCGAGTGCGGCCAGCACGATCAGGATGATGATCACTCCCACGCTGCCGCCGACGACGTGCGCGAGGCCGTACGCCACCGCGCCGACGAGGCCGGAGCAGGGGAGCGTGAACACCCACGCCGTCGCCATCCGGCCCGCCACGTTCCAGCGGACCTCGGCGCCCTTCTTGCCGAGCCCGGTGCCGATGATGGACCCGGTGGCGACGTGCGTCGTCGACAGCGAGTAGCCGAAGCTGCTCGACAGCAGGATGACGGCGGCCGAGGCGGACTCGGCGGCCATCCCCTGCGGTGCCGCGATCTCGACCAGGCCCTTGCCCAGCGTGCGGATCACCCGCCAGCCGCCGATGTAGGTGCCGAGGGAGATGGCGATCGCGCAGCTGACGATGACCCACACCGGCGCGTTGGATCCCTTCGCCAGGGTGCCGTTGGCGATCAGGGCGAGGGTGATCACGCCCATGGTCTTCTGCGCGCGTTGGTGCCGTGCGCGAGCGAGACCAGGCAGGCCGATCCGACCTGCCCGACCCGGAAGCCGTGGCCCCGGGCCGCCTGGGTCAGCGAGCGGGTAATCCGGTACAGCGACCAGGTGCCGACGGCGGCGATGAGGCCGGCGATGACCGGGGAGAGCGCGGCCGGGATGATGACCTTGGACGTCAGGCCGTGCCAGAGCACGGCGCTGCCGCCCGCCGCCGCGATCGTGGCGCCGATGACGCCGCCGATCAGCGCGTGCGAGGAGCTTGACGGGATCCCGAACAGCCAGGTGATCAGGTTCCAGATGATGCCGCCGGCCAGTCCGGCCGCTACCACGGTGAGCGTCACATCCGCCGTGTTCACCAGGCCGTTGGCGATGGTGGCCGCCACGGCCAGGGACAGGAACGCGCCGACGAAGTTCAGCAGGCCCGAGACGGCGACCGCGGCCCGCGGTTTGAGTGCCCCCGTGGCGATCGATGTCGCCATCGCGTTGCCCGTGTCGTGGAAGCCGTTGGTGAAGTCAAAAGCAAGCGCCGTGATGACCACCAGCACGAGCACGGTGTCGTTTCTCACACTGGCGACGGTAAATCTCTCTTAGTGAGTTCTGAAGATAGTCAGATGGTCCAGCGGTCAAACTCTTGGTTAACGGCCGGCGACGGACGGTTCTGGCGGCTGGAACCGGTATCCCATGCCGGGCTCGGTGATCAGCCACCGGGGCCGCGCGGGATCGGGTTCGAGCTTGCGCCGCAGCTGCGCCATGTACAGCCGCAGGTTGCCGCCGGCGTTGTCGTAGCCGGGGCCCCACACGTCGCGCAGCAGCTGCTTCTGGCTGAGCAGCTTGCCCGGGTTGCGCAGCAGCACTTCGAGCAGGTGCCATTCGGTGGGCGTCAGCCTGATGTCGGTGCCGCCCTGGCCGTCGTGGTCCCTGGTGACGCGCTTGGCGCCGAGGTCGACGGTGAGGTCGCCGAGCTGCACTCGCGGCGGCTCGTCGGCGGTCGGCGTGCGGCGCACGGCGGCCCGCATCCTGGCCAGCAGCTCGTCCACGCCGAACGGCTTGGTCACGTAGTCATCGGCCCCGGCGTCGAGCGCTTCGACCTTGTCAGCGGAGTCGGCCCGCCCGGACAGCACGATGATGGGCGCGGCCGTCCAGCCGCGCAGCCCGCCGATCACGTCCACGCCGTCCATGTCGGGCAGCCCGAGGTCGAGGATCACCAGGTCCGGCGGGTGGGCGGCGGCTTCTTCCAGCGCCTGCGCGCCGGTCGCGGCGGTGTACACCTCGTACTGCCGCACCCGCAGATTGATCCGCAGCGCGCGCAGGATCTGCGGCTCATCGTCGACAACGAGCACTCGTGTCACTGGTGCCACACCCCCTCGTCACCGTGCGCGGCGGGAAGCGACACGGTCATCGTGAGCCCGCCTCCCGGCGTGTCCTCGGCGGTGAGCGTCCCCCCCATGGCCTCGGTGAGCCCGCGGGAGAGCGCGAGCCCGAGCCCGACGCCGGTGGTGTTGTCCGTGTCGCCCAGCCGCTGGAAGGGGACGAACATCCGGTCCCTGTCCGACTCGGGTATGCCGGGCCCACGGTCGATGACGCGCAGCTCCACGTAGTCGCCGAGCGTGCTGGCGGCGAGCAGCGGGGGCTTGCCGGCGGGGGAGTAGCGCAGCGCGTTCTCGATCAGGTTCACCACCACGCGCTCCAGGATGGCGGGGTCCGCCTGTACCGCGGGCAGCGACTCGGGGATGTCCACCATGACGTCGCGGCCGAGCGGCTCGAGGTTGTCGAGCGCGCGGGCGACGATCTCGTCGAGCCCGGTCGGGCGCGGGAACAGCGACAGCGCGCCCGCCTGCAGCCTGCTCATGTCCAGCAGGTTCTCCACCAGGTGGGTAAGCCGGTCCAGGGACTCGTCGGCGGTGGCGAGCAGCTCCTCGGTGTCGGCGGCGTCCCAGCGCACGTCCGGGGACCGCAGCGACGTGACTGCCGCCTTGGCCGACGCGAGCGGGGTGCGCAGGTCATGGCTCACCGCGGCGAGCAGCGCGGTGCGCATCTTGTCGGCCGCGGCGATGGGCCTGGCCGCCTCAGCCTCGGCGGCCAGCCGCTGCTGCTCGAGCGCGGCGGCGGCGTAGGCGGCGAAGGCGCCGAGCACCCGGCGGTCGCCGGCCGGCAGCGGCCGGCCGGCCAGCGAGAGCGACAGCGTGTCCGAGATCGGCACGTTGACGTCCGCGTCCTCGGGGCGGCACGCCGGGCTCTCGCCCGACGAGGCGACCACGGTCCAGTCGGTGGCCGGGCCGATCCCAGGACCGGACCCGCCGCCGTCGCGTTCCAGCAGGCAGGCCGAACGCATCCCGAAGGACTCCCTGATGCGCTCGAGCAGCGCGTCGAGCGAGCCCTGCCCGCGCAGGATGCTGCCCGCGGTGGTCACGAGCAGCTCCGATTCGGCGCTGGCGCGTGCCGCCTGGTTGGTCCGCCGCCCGGCGAGATCGACGACCCAGCTCACCACGAGCCCGACCGCGACGAACACCCCGAGGGCCAGCCAGTTGTTCGCCTCCGCGATCGTCCACTGGTGGATCGGCGGCGTGAAGTAGTAGTTGAGCAGCAGCGACGCGGCGATGGCCTCGAGCAGGGCGGGCACGAACCCGCCGGTCAGTGCCACCGCGATCACGGCGATGAGGTAAATGAGCACTTCGCTGGTGAGGTTGAGGCCGGACCTGAAACTGGTGAGCACGATGGTCACCAGCGGCGCGAGCACCGCCGCGAGGACATACCCGGCGACCTGGCGGCGCGCCGTGATGCCGCTGCGGTACCTGGGCAGCAGCCCCCACCGGCTGCCCGCCTGCGCGTGCGTCACGATGTGCACGTCGATCGGGCCGGAGTCACGGATGGTACGCGACCCGATGCCAGGCCCGGTGAGCAGGGCGAGCAGCCAGGACCGCCGGCTCGCGCCGAGCACCAGCTGGGTCGCGTTCTCCGCCTTGGCGAAGGTGAGCAGCGCATCGGAGATGTTGTCGCCGACGACCTGGTGATAGCTGCCGCCGAGGGACTCGACCAGCCGGCGCTGCCTGGCGAGGTTTTCCGGGTTCGCGCCGGTGAGCCCGTCGGACTTGGTGACGTGCACCGCCAGCAGGTCCCCGCCCGTCGCCCGGGCCGCGATCCGCGCCGCGCGCCTGATCAGCGTGTCGCCTTCAGGGCCGCCGGTCACCGCGACCACGACCCGCTCCCTGGCCTCCCAGGTCTTCTTGATGTCGTGTTCGGCGCGGTACCTCTGCAGCCCCTCGTCGACCTTGTCGGCCAGCCAGAGCAGCGCCAGCTCGCGCAGCGCGGTGAGGTTCCCTGACCTGAAGTAGTTGGTGAGCGCCGCGTCGATCTTCTCCAGCGGGTAGATGTTGCCGTGCGCCATCCTCCTGCGCAGCGCCTCGGCGGTCATGTCGACGAGCTCCACCTGGTCGGCGGCGCGCACCACCGCGTCGGGT
>DATBBI010000319.1:0-3333 GCA_036271115.1 Trebonia sp. | reverse complement strand
GTCGATTACGAGGGCGAGCTGGCCGTGATCATCGGCCGGCTCTGCCGCGACGTGCCGAAGGAGCGCGCCGAGGACGTGATCTTCGGCTACACCTGCGCGAACGACGTGACGGCGCGGGACCTGCAGCTGCGGGACGGGCAGCGGACGCGGGCCAAGGGATTCGACACGTTCTGCCCGCTCGGACCCTGGATGGAAACCGGGACCGACCCGTCCGACCTGGGCATCACGACCACGGTGAACGGCGAGGTACGGCAGCACGCGCGCACCAGGGAGCTGCTGTGGGGCGTGCCGTCGCTGATCGAGTACGTCAGCGCGGTGATGACCCTGCTGCCAGGGGACGTGCTGCTCACCGGCACCCCCGAGGGCGTCGGGCAGCTGGCCGACGGGGACGAGGTGGCGGTCACGATCGAGTCCATCGGGACGCTGACCAACAAGGTGGTCATCCGCGACTAAGCGGGACCAGGCGCGGCCAGGCGCGACTAGGCGACGCCAGCCGCCACTAGGCGGGCAGCGCGGCTCTCAGGTGGCGCAGCTGGCGCTCGGCGTGCGCGTGCGGCACGCTGTGCCCGCTGAACGGGTACACGGCGATGTCCTTGTCCGCCGTGATCTCGTTGTAGGCGGCGAACACGGTGGACGGCGGGCAGATGATGTCCATCAGGCCGACGCTGAGCAGCGACGTCGCCGTGATCCTGCGGGCGAGCAGGGCGCAGTCGATGTACCGCAGGGTGTTCAGCGCGGTGTCGATGAGCGCGACGTTCTCGGCGAGGAACTCGGGGATCTCCGTGTACGGGGCGTGCGGCGCGAGCGTGATCGCGCGCTGGATGTCGCACAGGAACGGCATGTCCGCGTGACACACTGCCACCTTGTCGCCGTGCAGCGCGGCGGTCGCGAGCGCGAGGCCGCCGCCCTGGCTCGCCCCGCTGACCGCCACCACGGCGTCGGGCCCGGCGAGCTCGAGCGCCACGTCCACGGCGCGCGCCGCGTCGGTGAACATCCGGGTGTAGTAGTACTCCGCGGGCGTCGTGATGCCGCGGGTCATCACCTGCGCGTTCTCCGGCCCCGTCGACTGGTCGGGCGTCGCGCCGAACGTCCAGCGGCCGCCCTGGCCGCGGCTGTCCATCACGAACACCCCGTAGCCGAGCGCGGGCAGCAGCATGTGCTCGGCCGGAGCGCCGCGGCCGCCGCCGTACCCGATGAACTTGACCACGATGCTGCCGGGCTCGGCGGCGGGCCTGATGTACCACGCCCGTACCGGATCCCCGCCGGCACCGGAGAACTCCACGTCGAATACCCGGAACGGCCGGTACACCTCCGGCTCGTACGGCGTGAGCGTGGCGGGCTGGGCCTGCGCCCTCGCCAGCTCCAGGCGCTCGGCCCACCACGCGTCGAGCCCAGCAGGCTCGCTCGTGCCGGTGCGATGCTCGCGAAGCCGCTCCAGCGGCATGTCATACCAGGGCATACGGCTGTTTCTATCACTGTCCCGGCGGTCGCGTTGGCTACCAGGTTCCGGATTCGGTAGACTGCATCGGCGCCGGTACGGCAGACTGGGCGCGCCCATGGGGTATGGGGTAATTGGCAGCCCGACAGGTTCTGGCCCTGTTAGTCTAGGTTCGAGTCCTGGTACCCCAGCTTCTTCGTGGCACGGATGGCCTAAGGTGGCCACCGTGCCACGTTTGCTTTCCGCCCCGTTTCGTACGTTTCTGGCGATCCAGGGAGGCTCGGTGTGCTGATCCAGGCCTGCCTCAACGGCTCCACCACGCGTGCCGAGCACCCGGCGGTCCCGCTGACCCCGGCCGAGCTCGCCGCCGAGGCCCGCGCCTCGGCCGCCGCCGGGGCGGAGTCGGTCCACCTGCACCCGCGTGACCCGTCCGGGGCGCAGACCCTGATCCCTGACCACGTGCTCGCTGCGGTAGCCGCCGTGCGGGCGGCGAGCGGGCTGCCGGTCGGCGTGACGACCGGCATCTGGACGGTCGACGGGGACACCGCGCGCCGGATGTCGTTCGTCGAGCGGTGGACCGGGCAGCACCGGCCGGACTTCGCCTCCGTCAACATGAACGAGCCGGGCACCGCCGCGCTGGCCGACCTGCTGACCAGCCTGGGCATCGAGATCGAGGCGGGCGTCTGGACCGTGGAGGACGCGCGGCTGCTCGGCGCGAGCTCGTTCGGCGGCCGGGTGATCCGGGTGCTGCTCGAACCGGTCGACCGGTCACCGGACGGGGCCGTCACGACCGCCGCGGAGGCGTCGGCCGAACTGACCAGGCTGGGGATCGAGGCGCCGCAGCTGCACCACGGGTACGGCCTGGCCACCTGGGATGTGATGCGGGCCGCGGTCGCGAGGGGGCAGGACATCCGGGTCGGCCTCGAGGACACGACCGTCCTGCCGGACGGCTCTGTCGCCACCGGGAACGGCGAGCTGGTGGCTGCCGCCGCCCAGCTGGCGCGCGGGACGTGAGGTGTGCCGGGCGCCTCGTGTTGGCTGCACTCCCTCGGAGGCGGTAAGGTATTTCCGCTCGGCCCCGTCGTCTAGAGGCCTAGGACGCCGCCCTCTCAAGGCGGTAACGCCGGTTCGAATCCGGTCGGGGCTACCCCTCGTTTGTTCGCCGAGCTTCGCTCTGCTTCCCATCTGCTTGTATCTTCCCGGGGGGACGACCCCCCGGAACCCCCCGGTGCCGGGCCTTGCCCGGCGGCAGAGGTTTCTGTGACGTCATTGGGGCTCCATCAGGCCCGGGGCACGCGCGGATTCCCCGCTGCCACCGCCGTGTATGATCGACCGCGTGTCGCGGTGGTATAGGCGCTTTACGCAGGCTCCGGGCGGGGCCGCGCGTACTGACGCGCGCTTATCATCGCCCGGAGCCAGCTGAAGGACGGGGCAGCGACGTCCCGTCGCGAACGACAGGGCGTAGCTGGCTCCCGGCAGACACGGGCGGCGGCGGCGCCCGGGAGGAGAAGACCCCGATGTCACGCGTCAGGGATACCCGGATCGTCGGCTACGAGCCGCTGCTGGCGCCGGCCGCGCTGCTCCACGAGCTCCCGCTCGGCGCTGCCGAGGCGGAGACGGTGGAGCGGACGAGGGCCGAGGTCCGTGCCCTGCTCGACGGCGCCGACGGCCGGCTGCTGATCGTCACGGGCCCGTGTTCTGTGCACGACCCGAAGGCGGCTCTCGACTACGCCGCCCGCCTTATCGAGCTCCGTGACCGGTACGCCGATGACCTGCTGATCGTGATGCGCGTGTACTTCGAGAAGCCGCGCACGGTCACCGGCTGGAAGGGCCTGATCAACGACCCGGGCATGGACGAGAGCTTCGACGTGCACCGCGGGCTGCGCGCCGCCCGC
>DATBBI010000318.1:0-5993 GCA_036271115.1 Trebonia sp. | reverse complement strand
CTCGTCACCGGCTGGCTGAGCGACATCGGGGCGCACATCTACGACTGGGGCTTCAGCCTGTACGACCTGTCCGGCGTCGCCCTGGTCTACATGTACTTCCAGATCCCGCTGATGGTGCTGATCATCCTGCCCGCGCTCGAGGGCCTCCGCCCGGCGTGGCGCGAAGCGGCGGAGAACATGGGCGCGCGGTCCTGGCAGTACTGGCGGTACGTCGGCGGCCCGGTGCTGCTGCCGTCGTTTATGTCCTGCCTGATGGTGCTGTTCGGCTCGGCGCTCGCGGCCTACGCCACCGCGGAGGCGCTGACCACCGGGACGATCCCGCTGACCTCCATCCAGATCGGCACGTTCCTCAACGGCAACGTGCTCGCCGGCCAGGAGAACGTCGGCAAGGCCCTGTCCCTCGGCATGGTCGTCATCATCGCGATCCTGATGGTCTTCTACATCCTGTTCCAGCGAAGGGCGGCGAAATGGCTACGCTAACGTCGGCGGCCGGGCAGGCTGTATCGCCTGAGCACAGCAAGAAGCGGCGCAGGCCCCAGGGACAGTCGTCCGTCTGGCGCTGGGTCGTCATGATCATCGCCGGCGTCTACTTCCTGGTGCCGCTGTACGCCGCGCTGCGGTTCGCGGGCCTGTCGGGTTTCAAGGAGGTCTTCACCACGCCGGGATTCGGCTCGTCGCTGTGGCTGTCGATCAGGCTGGCCGCGGTGACCTGGATCGTCTCCATGCTGCTGATGATCCCCACCACGGTGTACGTGCACCTGCGGATGCCGGGGCTGCGCCGGCTCCTTGAGGGCGTCACGATCCTGCCGATCGTCATCCCCCCGGTCGTGCTCATCATCGGCGTGCTGCAGGTGATGCCGCTGGCCCTGCGGGCCAGCGTATGGCTGCTCGCCCTCGAGTACGTGGTCCTCGCGATGCCGTTCGCCTACCGGGCCCTCGATGCGGGCCTGCGGGCGATCGACGTCAAGACGCTCACCGAGGCGGCGGGCTCGCTCGGCGCCGGGTGGCTGTCCACGATGTGGCGGGTCATCCTGCCGAACATGCGCACCGCGGTGATCTCGGCGACCATCCTGATCGTCGCCCTGGTGCTCGGCGAGTTCACCATGGCCAGCCTCGACCTGAAACAGACGTTCCCGGTATGGATCGTGCTGTTCGATCAGGAGAACGCGCAGATCTCGGTCGCGGCCTCGATCTTCGCGCTGTTCGTGACCTGGGTCTTCCTGATGCTGATCACGGTCATCGCCACCCGCCAGTCCCGCCGCACCGGCGGCGGCGAGGTGACGCTCTTCACCGTGGCTCCCCAACAGACGATAGGAAACTGATGACTGCCAAGGCCAACGAGACCGGCGCCGCGGCCGGGGTGTACGCGCCGCCCGCCGCGGCCAGCGGTTCCCCGGACGGCACGCCCGTGTCGCTGCGGAACCTGACCAGGGCGTTCGGCGCGACCAAGGCACTCGACGGCATGTCGCTCGACATCGCCCCCGGCGAGCTCATCGCCCTGCTCGGCCCGTCAGGGTGCGGCAAGACGACCGCGCTGCGGATCGTCGCCGGGTTCGAGTACGCCGACTCCGGCGAGGTGCTGGTGAACGGCAAGGACGTGTCCGAGGTGCCCGCCTCCAAGCGGGACATGGGCATGGTGTTCCAGAGCTACAGCCTGTTCCCGAACATGAGCGCGCTGGATAACGTCGGCTTCGGGCTGCGCATGCGGAAGACCGCCGCCGCGCAGCGCCGCAGCAAGGCCGCCGAGCTGCTCGACATGGTCGGCCTGTCCGCGCAGGCGGGCCAGTACCCGCACCAGCTGTCCGGCGGCCAGCAGCAGCGCGTCGCGCTGGCCAGGGCGCTGGCAATCGAGCCGCACGTGCTGCTGCTCGATGAGCCGCTGTCCGCGCTCGACGCCAAGGTCCGGCTGCAGCTGCGGGAGCAGATCCGCACCCTGCAGCAGCGGCTGGGCACGACGACGATCTTCGTCACCCACGACCAGGAAGAGGCGCTGTCCATGGCCGACCGGGTCGGCGTCATGAGCAACGGCAAGCTGGAGCAGGTCGCCGAGCCTGCCGAGCTGTACACCCGGCCGGCCACCGCGTTCGTCGCCGAGTTCGTCGGCACGATGAACCGGCTGCCCGCCGAGGTGGCCGGACCCGGCACGGTCACGGTCCTCGGCACCTCGTGCGCGATGATTGGCCCTGGGGGGAGTGGGGGGGCGGGCAGCCCCCCCACCGAAGACAGCCCCACGTCCGGCCCTGTCGACGTGCTGGTCCGCCCGGAAGGCCTGACCGTCGCGCCCGCCTCCGGCGGCAACGGCATCGTCAGCGGCCGCACCTTCCTCGGCGCGGTCACCCGCCTTGCGGTCCTGCTGTCGGGCGACACGGAGGTCCGGGTCGACGTGCCGTCGGCCACCGCCCTCGCGATGGCCCCGGGCACCTCGGTCCAGGTCGGGCTGCCCCCCACCCCGGTGCTCGTGGCGCCCCGCCAGCAGTGACACCGGAGACACCGGGTTTCCCGGCGGTCTGGCTGCGGCACGACTGCCCGTGCCCCGACTGCCGGGACCCGGTGACCGGTCAGCGGCTGCTGAAGATAACAGATATCCCGAACGGCCTCGTCGCGACTGTCACCGCGCAGGATGACACCGAGATCGTGGTGACGTTCGCCCCGGACGGCCACCGCTCCGTCTTCCGCCGTGACTGGCTGGCGGCACGGGCCCTGGAGACGGAGGCCGGGGACGGTCCCGACCCGCGCACCGAGGACGGCAAGGTGCTGTGGCGGGCCGCGGACCTCGCGGCGCCGCACACCGCGGACTGGGCCGCGTACACGAGCGACGACCGGGTGCGGGAGGGCTGCCTCGACGCGGTGGCCAGATACGGCTGCGCGCTGCTGCGCGGCGTGCCCGCGACGCCGGGCATGGTGCTCGAGGTCGCCGCGACGTTCGGGTACGTGCGGGAGACCAACTACGGGAAGCTGTTCGACGTCCGCGTCGAGCCGGACCCGGACAACCTGGCCTTCACCAGCCGGGAGATCGCCCCGCACACCGACAACCCGTACCGGGACCCGGTGCCCACGCTGCAGCTGCTGCACTGCCTGCGCGACGCCCGCTCCAACGGCGGCGCGGCCGGCGGGGACACCGGCCTGATAGACGGCTTCGCCGCCGCCGCCGCGCTGCGCGCCGCGGACCCGGAGTCATTCGGCGTGCTGACGGGAACCCCGGTCCCGTTCGGATATATCGATAAAGAGACCGAACTGACGGCCCGGCAGCCGCTGATCTCGCTCAGCCCGCGCGGACGGATCGAGGGAATCCGGTACAACGACAGGTCCATGCTGCCGCTGCGGCTGCCGCCCGCCGAGGCGGAGGCCGCGTACGCGGCGATCCTTGCGTGGGCGCGGCTGCTGGCGCGGCCGGAGTTCGCGCTACGGCTGCGGCTGTCGCCGGGGGACTGCCTGATCTTCGACAACACGCGGGTGCTGCACGCGCGCACCGCGTTCGCCGCGCCCGTGTTTGCAGGCACGGGAGAACGGCACCTGCAAGGCTGCTACGCCGACCTGGACGGGCTGCTCAGCACCCTCGCGTTGCTGCGCCGACTTCAGCGATCCGGGGCGTCAGTAATCTGACCACCAGGCGGACGGCTGCCAGTCCAGCGTGCCCCACGCCTCGCGGGCGGGCGCGAACGGGTCGTCGGCCAGGTACGGGCCCGCGTGGCCGAAGATCATCGCCCGCCGGCTGACGGCGGTGTACCGATCCCAGCCGGGGTCGCCGGTCGTGGCGAACGCGCCCCAGGCGTCGTGCAGGTTCGCGGCCAGGCCGTCGCCGCCTTCCCAGATGCCCACCCCGTCGGCGCCGTGCGCGCCGTCCAGCAGCTCCTGATGGGGCGCCAGCCGCGGGTCGGTGAGCTGAGCGGTGTACGGGCCGTCGTACCTGGAGCGCCACACTGCCGCGTGCACGCTCTGCGCGTCGGCGTACCGGCCGGTCCTGATGATGTACCGCTCGTCGGTCATGATCGCGACGCGCAGCGCGATGTCGTCGAGTTCCGGGTGGTCCGCGGTGTACGCGGCGAACAGCTTCGCCCTGCTTTCGGCGCCGAAATACCCGGTGAGCACCCGGTCCGCCTGCTGGCCGCCGTCGCCGGTGAGCACCTGGTAGTAGGCGCACTCGCGGGCGCAGGTCTGCAAGAGCAACGGCACGCCTGCGGCCGCGCCATTAGCGATCGCGGTCAGCGGGTGGCTGGTCAGCGCGGTGCCGTCGACCGACGGCCGCCAGATCCACGCTGACCGCGGCGGCTGCCCGAGGGCCAGCTGCGCGCCGAGGATGTCCGCCGCCGGGGCGCTCCTGACCCGCTCCGGGGTGGTGCCGAGCGCGCGGAAGAACTCCGCGGCGATCCGCGCGGCCTGCGCCCGGCTCTTGATGTGGTCACCGCCGCTGGACTCCGCCGCCCGGCGGATCGTGCCGGTGGTGAGCGGCGAGGCGAGCAGGGTCGTCACCGACTTGCCGCCGGCCGACAGGCCGTAGACGGTGATCTGGTCCGGGTCGCCGCCGAAGGCGGCGATGTTCTCCCGCGTCCAGCGCAGCGCCGCGATCTGGTCGTGCAGCCCGAGCGCCCCGGTCGGCTGCTCGCCTGGCACGTCGAGGAAGCCGAGCGCGCCGAGCCGGTAGTTGAACGTCACGACGACGATGCCGTGGGTGCGCGCGAACGCCGCGCCGTCACCGGCCTGGTGGAGGCCGTCGCCCATCTCGTAACCGCCGCCGTGGATCCACAGCAGCACAGGCCGGCCCGACGCGCCGGCCGGCGCGGTGACGTTGAGGTACAGGCAGTCCTCGCTGGCCGGCAGCAGGCTGGGATCGGGGAACGGTTCCGGCTGAAGCGACCTGTCGCCGTAGGCGGTGGCGTCCCTGACGCCGGACCACTCCTCGGGCGGCTGCGGCGGCCGCAGCCGCAGCTCACCGACCGGCGGCCGGGCGTACGGCACGCCTCGCCAGGCGATGATCCCGTCCGCGATCTCGGTCCCGCGCAGCTGCCCGTAGGCCGTCTCCGCCAGCGTCATCCGTTCACCTTTCGCTTACTTCCGGCGCGTACGCTCACGCCATGATCCTCGCACCGGTCGACGAGATCGCGGAATTGTTCGGCTCCGCGGCGGCGGAGGAGTACCTGGGCGAGCCGGTCACGATCCTGTCGCACCTGCTGCAGGCGGGCGCGCTCGCCGAGGCGGCGGGCGCCCCGCCGGCGCTGGTCGCGGCCGCGCTGCTGCACGACGTCGGCCACCTGCCGGGAGTGGGCGACCGCACCGGCCGTGAGCTCATGGCGGGCACGGACAACCGGCACGGCGCGCAGGGCGCGGCGTGGCTGGCGCAGTGGTTCCCGCCGCCGGTAACCGAGCCGATCCGGCTGCACGTCCCGGCGAAGCGGTACCTGTGCGCGGTCGAGCCGTCGTACTTCGCGCTGCTGTCCGAGGCGTCGGTCTACACCCTGTCGGTGCAGGGCGGCCCGATGACCGAGGCCGAGGCCGGCGAATTCGAGGCGCTGCCATACGCCGCCGACGCGGTGGCGGTCCGCCGCTGGGACGACCAGGCGAAAGACCCGTCAGCCGACGTGCCCGCCTTCGCCCACTACCGCCCGCTGCTCGAGGGGCTTGTCGTCTCCCGATAACAGCAAGAAGCGTGCGGCGCCTAAGTCAGCGCGCCGACTCAACGGGCACGAAACGCTGTGAGCTGAATCGATGTATGACCGGTTACTCCCGGTGGCATTGTGACTGGCATGGACCTGGGTTTCGGCGGGGAGGTAGCCGATTTCTATCACAGGTACCGCCATGGATACCCCTCCGCCGTGATCGACATGCTGGCCGAAGCGCTCGGGCTGGACGCTCAGGACGTGGTGGTCGATGTTGGCTGCGGAACCGGCCAGCTCACGGTGCCGATCGCCCGCCGGGTGCGTGCGGTGATCGGCATGGACCCCGAGCCTGACATGCTGCGGCGAGCGCGCCGCGCTGCCCGCGACGCACAGGTATCG
>DATBBI010000317.1:0-3593 GCA_036271115.1 Trebonia sp. | reverse complement strand
CCAGATCCAGGGCCCGAACGCCTGGCCGGTCATCGAGAAGCTCAACGGCGGCCCGATGGAGCAGGTGCGCTTCTTCCGGATGGGCTGGATGACGATCGCCGGGGAGAAGGTCCGCACGCTCCGCCACGGCATGGCCGGCGCCCCGGGCCTGGAGATCTACGGGCCGTACGAGAGCTACGACAAGATCAGGGACGCGGTCCTCGCGGCGGGCCAGGAGTTCGGACTCGAGCCCTGCGGCGCGCGGGCCTACTCGTGCAACACCCTGGAGTCGGGCTGGATCCCGTCGCCGCTGCCCGCCATCTACACCGCCGAGGAGCTGCGGCCGTACCGCGAGTGGCTCGGCGCGCACAGCTACGAGGCCACCAACGCGATCGCCGGCAGCTTCGTGTCCGGCGACATCAAGGACTACTACACGAACCCGTGGGAGCTCGGCTACGGGTCGTTCGTGAAGTTCGACCACGACTTCATCGGGCGGGACGCGCTGGAGGCGATCGACCCGGCCGCCCAGCGCCGCAAGGTGACGCTCGCGTGGCACGCCGAGGACGTCGGCAGGCTGCTCGCCGCGCCGATCGGGCCCGCGCCCGGCTCCCAGTTCTTCGACCTGCCGAACGCGAACTACGGGTCGTCCAACTTCGACTCCGTGGTCGACGCGAACGGGAAGGTCGTCGGGCTGTCCATGTTCACCGGGTACAGCGCGAACGAGCGGCTGGCGCTGTCGCTGGCCACGGTCGACCCCGACGTGCCGATCGGCGCCGAGGTGCGGGTGATCTGGGGCGAGCCGGACGGCGGCACCCGCAAGACCACCGTGCAGCCGCACGAGCAGGTCGCGGTCCGCGCGATCGTGAGCCCGGCGCCGTACTCCGCCGTGGTGCGCGACAGCTACCATGAGGGCTGGCGCAGCTCCGAGAGCTGATGCGGGCGAGGCGGAGAAACGCGTACGTTCCGGATGATTGCGACGGAAGCTTCAGCGGCGGGATAGCTCGCGCATAGCGCCAGTTAGCTTAGAGCTATCTCTGAACCTCGGCGCAGCGGCCATTCATCCGGGGATTTCACACTCAACCGCATGAGCGATGCTTCCCCGCAAGTCGAGATCGTGATCCCGGTGCGGAACGAGGAACGCGACCTCGCGCCGAGCGTGCGGCGGCTTGTCGGGTACCTGCGGTCCGCCTTCCCGTGTACCGCGCGGGTGACGATCGCCGACAACGGCAGCACGGACGGCACCTGGGCGGTGGCGCAGTCACTGGCCACGGCGCTGCCCGGTGAGGTCGGCGCCGTGCACCTGGACCTGCCCGGCCGCGGCCGGGCGCTACACGCGATCTGGTCGGCTAGCGACGCCGAGGTCCTCGCGTACATGGACGTGGACCTGTCCACCGACCTGAACGCGCTGCTGCCCCTCGTCGCGCCGCTGCTGTCCGGCCACAGCGACGTGGCCATCGGCACCCGGCTCGCGCGCGGGTCGCGGGTGGTGCGCGGGGCGAAGCGCGAGGTCATCTCCCGCGGGTACAACCTGCTGCTGCGGGCCACGCTCGGCGTCGGGTTCTCCGACGCGCAATGCGGGTTCAAGGCGATCCGCGCGGACGCGGCCCGGGAACTGCTGCCCCTGGTGGAGGACAGGTCGTGGTTCTTCGACACGGAGCTGCTCGTGCTCGCAGAGCGCGCCGGGCTGCGGATCCACGAGGTGCCGGTGGACTGGATCGACGACGCGGACTCGCGGGTCGATATCGTCGCGACCGCGCTCGGTGACCTGCGCGGCGTGCGCCGCGTCGGCTGGGGGCTGGCACGCGGGCGTCTCAAGGTTCCGGTGCTGCGGGAGCGCGGCCTGTCCGGGGCGCCCGGGGGCGCCGCGCGGGGGCTGGCCTGGCAGCTGCCCAGGTTCCTCGCCATCGGGGTGCTGAGCACGGCGGCGTACGTGCTGCTGTACCTGCTGTTCCGCGGGTTCGCCGGGGCGCAGGCGGCGAACCTCGCGGCGCTGCTGCTGACCGCGGTGGGGAACACGGCGGCGAACCGGCGGCTGACGTTCGGCGTGCGAGGACGGGCGGGCGTGGCCCGGCACCAGTTCCGCGGGCTGATCGCGTTCGCGGCGGGGCTCTTGCTCACGTCGGGGGCGCTGGCGATGCTGCACGCGGCGTCGCCGTCGCCGGGACGCGGCACCGAGGTGGTGGTGCTCGTCGCGGCCAACCTCGCCGCCACGCTGGTACGGTTCGCGCTGTACCGGAACTGGGTGTTCGGCGCACCGCGCGGCGGCGGCGCGCCGCCAGAAACCTCCCCTCCTAAGACGGCGCTGCCTGCGGCAGCGCTGCCAGAGATAGCGCTGCCTGAGATAGCGCTGCCTGAGATCACCCCTGCCGATGTCGTCAACGAGACCACCTGGAGCACCCGATGAGCGCCACGACGATCCCCGTTTCCGCCGCGACGCGGCCAGGCGGCGGGGGCCAGTCCTTCGCCAGGCGGCTCTGGCGCGGGCCGCTGCGGGACCCGGCCTGGGCGCGGCCCGCGCTGTTCGGCCTGCTGCTGATCACCGGGATGCTCTACCTGTTCAACCTGAGCAGGAACGGCTACGCGAACGACTTCTACGCCGCCGCGGTGCAGGCGGGGACGCGGTCGTGGAAGGCGTTCTTCTTCGGCTCGTTCGACTCCTCCAGCTTCATCACGGTGGACAAGACGCCCGCGTCGCTATGGGTGGACGAGATAGCCGCCCGGATCTTCGGGTTCAGCTCGTGGACGCTGCTCGTGCCGCAGGCGCTCGAGGGCATCGCATCCGTGGCGGTGCTGTACGCGGCGGTCCGGCGGTGGTTCGGGCCGGGAGCCGGCCTGGTGGCCGGCGCCGTGCTCGCGCTGACGCCCGCGGCTGCGCTGATGTTCCGGTTCAACAACCCGGACGCGCTGCTCGTGCTGCTGATGACTGCCTCCGCGTACTGCATGCAGCGGGCGATCGAGCGAGACCGCACCCGGTGGCTGGTCTTCGCCGGGGTGCTGCTCGGGTTCGGGTTCCTGACCAAGATGGCGCAGGCGTTCCTTGTCCTGCCCGCGTTCGGGATCGCGTATCTCTGGGCGGGACCGGCGCGGTTCCGGCGCCGGGTGTGGCAGGTCGCGGTGCTCGGCTTGTCGGTCGTGGCCGGGGCCGGCTGGTGGGTGGCGATCGCGCAGCTGTGGCCGGCGTCGTCGCGGCCGTACTTCGGCGGGTCGACGAACAACAACACCCTGGAGCTGGCGCTCGGCTACAACGGGCTGGGGCGGCTCGACGGGACAGAGACCGGGTCGATCGGGTTCAACGCGAGCAGCGCGGGCGGCGCCGGACGGTTCGGCGGCGGCGGCGGTGGCGGCGCGTTCGGGGGCGCGACCGGGATCTTCCGGTTGTTCGGGTCCGAGTTCGGCGGGCAGGTGAGCTGGCTGATCCCGGCGGCGCTGATCTCGCTCGGCGCGCTGCTGTGGGTGTCGCGGTGGCGCACGAGGGTGCCGGTCACCGCGGGGGTCGCGGGCGGTCCGGCCTCGCAGGTCACCGCCTCGCCGGTCACCCGGATGCGGGCGTTCGCCGCTATCTGCGGCGGCTGGCTGCTGGTGACGGGCGTGGTGTTCAGCTATATGCAGGGGAT
>DATBBI010000316.1:0-2947 GCA_036271115.1 Trebonia sp. | reverse complement strand
GTTGAAGATGTCGATGAGCCCGGTCAGGTTCGCGAGCCGGATGCCGACGGAGACCGCGCTGCCGGTCCGGGCGGCCTGGTCGGTGATCGTGCTGCGCAGGAACGTCGCCGGCGCGGACAGCAGGAAGGGCACCACCGGGATGATGAACCCTGCCGCCAGCGCGGGCAGGTAGGCCCGCACCCGGCGGATCCGGTCCTCCTGGTCGATCAGGATGAGCGCGAACAGCACCGCGGCCGGCGCGATCGCCCAGAACTTGATGACGCCGGCGAAGCCGAGGGCGAGACCGGCCCACACCAGGCGGCGCGGGCTGGTCAGGTGGCCGCGCCGGAACGCCGCGTTCATCGCCAGCAGGCAGAACAGGTTCATCCACGGCTCGAGCATCAGCGTGTGCGCCGTGGTGATGTCGCCAGGGTAGACGGCGAGCGCCCCGCAGGTGACCAGCGTCACCACGGCGCCGCGGTAGCGGACCAGGTTGCCGGCCAGCGGGACGCACGCGGCGCTCGCCAGCACGGTGAGCAGCCGGGCGAGGGCGAGCCCCTTCACCGTGGTGGTGATCTTGGCGATCAGCGCCACCGGGGTCATCAGCAGCAGGATGCCCGGCGGCTGGATGAACGCGAAGTCCTTGTACGGCAGCTGGCCTTCGACCAGCCGCACCGCGCCGCCGATGTATACCCCGTCGTCGTACTCGGTGATGCCCCTCAGATAGCCGGCCCTGGTGAGCGTGAACAGCCGGATCGCGACGGCGAGGACCGTCGCGACCAGCATCACGATGCCGGGCGGGGTGAGCCAGTAGTCGCGCAGCCGCGCCGAACCGAACGGGGACCTGGCGAGCCGCACGCGCACGCCGCCGGTCTGCTGGGAGCCTGGCTGGCCGCGAGATGGTCGTGGTTTGCTTACCACGTCACCCGACGCGGGGAGGTTCCCGTTCACGGGCGGAGACTAGCAGGCATCGAGGTGGCTCCGGACGGCTTTAACGAGGACTTTCAGCGTGTTCGAGGCAATGTGCCGACCCCGGCAGACGGGGCCCGCGAAGACGTAGCAATGGTAGAGCGTGATCCTGAAGGTTCTGTGTGCCAGGGCGGCAGTCCGGCGGTAACGCGGTCATACGCTGCGAAATTCGGGTGAGCGGCGAAGCGCGTCCGCCACTCTCCGGGTGGTGCCGATCCGGTACAGCGGCAGGCCGCCGCCGTGCACCCGGAACACGGTCGCGCCTGGCACGTCCCTGATGCGGACGACAGCGGCCGCCAGCGGCGACCTGCGCACGACCACCCTCCCGTCGCCGTCAGGCTCGACCTGGTACCCGCCGCCAAGGCGGCGGCTGAGCACGGCGGCGAGCTCCGCCTGCGTCACGCCCTTCCGCGGTACCCGTATGCGCGCCACTCACGCCCCCTAAGCGCCGTTGACGTGACCGCAGACTACCGCCTCAGGTGGCCAGCCAGACCGCAGTATCGCGGGGCAGCGCGCCGTCGGGGGCCAGCGCGCCGCTGGCGAGCAGCACCGCACGGTGCGGCGGCAGCGGGAGCGGCGCGCCGCCCAGGTTGGCGGCGAACACGAAGCCGGGGTCGCGGGCGAACACCAGGGCGTCGTCCGGCGCGTCCAGCCAGCGGATCGCGCCCTCCCCGCCGGGTCCGGTAACACTGCCGGTGCCGACGCCGAGCGCCGGGTTCTCCGCGCGCAGCCGCAGCGCCGCCTGGTACAGGCTAAGGAACGACAGCGGGTCGGCGCGTTCCGCGGCGACGCTGTACGCGCCCCAGTAGGCCGGCTGCGGGAGCCACGGGGGCGCCGGTGAGGAAGCCGGGCCCGTTCCGGAAAATCCGAACGAAGCCCCGCCCCTCTCCCACGGCAACGGCACCCGGCACCCGTCCCGGCCGCGAACCTTCCCGCCGGTGCGGCGGAAGGCCGGATCCTGCCGCGCCGCGTCCGGGATGTCGAGCACCTCCGGCAGCCCCAGCTCCTCACCCTGGTAGACATACGCCGAGCCGGGCAGCGCCAGCAGCAGCAGCGCGGCGGCCCGAGCCGGCGCGACGCCCCACCGGGTGACCGGGCGGACGACATCGTGGTTGCCGATGACCCACGGGGCGCGCGAGCCGGTGGTCAGCGCCAGCGTCGCGTCGATCGCCTTGCGGATCGCCAGCGCGTCCCACTGCGCGGTGACCAGCTCGAAGTTGAACACCTGCGGCAGGACGTCGGGCGCCAGGTAGGGCCGGAGCGTGGCGTAGGTGTCGTACCAGACCTCGCCGATCGCGATGCGCGGCCCTGGCCATACGTCGGCCGGGTAGCTGTCCAGGATGGCGCGCCACGACCGGTACAGCTCAAGGGTTTCCGGGCGATGGTAGTAGCCGGACGGCCGGACCGAGCGCACCGTGTCCGCGGCGTCGGCCAGCTCCGGGTCCTTGAAGATGCCGTGCGCCACGTCCACCCGCAGCCCCGCGACGCCGCGGTCCAGCCAGAACCTGATGATGTCCTCGAACATCGCCGGCACCCGCGGGTCGCGCCAGTTCCAGTCCGGCTGCCCGGCGTCGAACAGGTGCAGGTACCACTGCCCGTCAGGCACCCGGCTCCAGGCGGAGCCGCCGAAGTTGGACGGCCAGTTGTTCGGCGGCAGGTCCCCGGCGGGTCCGCGGCCTTCCCTGAAGATGAACAGGTCCCGCTCCGGGCTGCCGGGCGCGGCCGCCAGCGCCGCCTGGAACAGCGGGTGCGCGGCGGAGCAGTGGTTGGGCACCAGGTCGACGATGACCCGCATGCCGTGTTCCCTGGCGCGCGCGACGAGCGCGTCGAAGCCGGCGAGTGTGCCGAGCCGCGGGTCGACATCGCGGTAGTCGCTCACGTCGTAGCCGCCGTCGGCCAGCGGCGACGGGTAGAAGGGCGTGAGCCAGAGCGCGTCGACGCCGAGTTCTGACAGATAGGGCAGCCGGGAGGTCAGCCCGTCCAGGTCACCGATGCCGTC
>DATBBI010000315.1:0-4124 GCA_036271115.1 Trebonia sp. | reverse complement strand
AAGCTGGCCAAGACCCCCAAGAACGTCATCGACGAGAAGGTCAACGAGGCGGCCCGGATCCTCGACCTGACCCAGCATCTCGACCGCCGGCCGGCGAACCTGTCCGGTGGCCAGCGGCAGCGGGTGGCGATGGGCCGGGCGATCGTCCGCGACCCGTCCGCGTTCCTCATGGACGAGCCGCTGTCCAACCTCGACGCGAAACTGCGCGTGCAGATGCGCACCGAGGTCTCCAGGATCCAGCGGCGGCTGGGCACCACCATGGTCTACGTGACCCACGACCAGGTGGAGGCGATGACGCTCGGCGACCGGGTGGCGGTCATGCGCCTCGGCCTGCTCTCGCAGGTGGGGTCGCCGCAGGATCTGTATGACCACCCGGCGAACCTGTTCGTGGCGGGCTTCATCGGCTCGCCCTCGATGAACTTCATGGCGGGCACCCTGGAGGATGGCAAGCTGCGCACCGGGCTGGGGGACATGCCGCTGAGCGCCCGGCACCGGCAGGCGATCGAGGCCGCCGGGACGAGCCGGGACGTGATCGTGGGCATCCGGCCGGAGAACTTCGAGGACGCCTCGATGGTGTCGGCGGACCTCAAGCCGAGCGGGCTCGAGTTCAACGCCACCATCGACGTGATCGAGTCGCTGGGTTCGGACAAGTTCGTCTTCTTCACCCAGGACCTCGGGAAGACCGGGAACGTGGCCGAACTCCAGGAGCTCGCCAGGGACTCCGGACGGGCCGACACCGGCGGCAGCGGGGAGACCGTGGTCGCCCGGCTCGACCCGGCCTCCCGCGTCACCGAGGGCGAGGCCGCGCGGCTGTGGGTCGACGCGCGCAAACTGCACGTCTTCGACCCTGCCAGCGGCCGTAATCTCACCCAAGGTATGGCCGCCGCCCCGGGCGGGGCGGCTGGTCCGGCTAGTCAGGCCGGCCAGGCTGGCTCGTCAGCCGTCGCAGGCGCGTCAGGCGCGGCAGGCGCCGCAGGTACGGCCGAGGCGGCAGGCGCGGCAGGTACGGCCGAGGCGGACGCCCGGGCCGAGCAGGCCCCTACGACCGACCCGGCCAGCGGCACGGATTCCAGGTAGCGCACCAGGCAGCTGGTCCCCCGCCGGCTACCGGCCGAGCCGGCGGCGGGGCCGGAGGTTGCGCTTCAGTTCCTCGATCACCGCGTCGTTCCACTCATGGGTTCGCATCAGCCGGTAGCGTTCCCGGGCAATGCCCATGTAGGCCTCGGCATCGGTGCACCCGCCGACCAGGTCGGCCGCGTGCAGCATGCGCGCTACCGGGATGAACTCTTCGGCGAACCAGCGCCGGGCGACCACGGCGCGGTCGAGGAACTCGTCCTCGTGCTGCATCAGCCGGAACCCCCAGGCCTCCACCGTCTCACCGAGTTCGGCGTACGACCAGGGGTCGGTGACGATGATCTTGGCGTAGGCCTGCGGGGGCAGCGGAACGCGGGAGCGGAAGATCCGTTCGTAGCTTTTCAGCAGCAGGTCGCCGCGGCGCGTGATCCCCTTGGCTGGCACCGACGTGAGGATCTCGGTCACGTAGGCGTCGATCGTGGTCTGGCCGGTGGCCAGGGCGATCGACACCCGGTGATGACCGTCCTTGACGAAGTACATGTCCCCGATCCGGTACACGTCGATCGGCGGGATCGACTCGCCCCGCCGCTGCGCTAGCGCCAGCCGCTCCCACCGCTCCCGCACGCGGCCCGATGTGGGCCGGAAACGGCGGTCGAAGTCACGCTGCGAATCCACCGTTCCGACCACGGACCTCAGCTGTATCGTCTGCAGGCCGAGCGACCTCTCACCCTTCAGGCCGAGCGCTGCGACTACGTCGTCGAAGGGGAGGATGAGGTTGACGTCGTCCGGCTCACGGCGGAGCCGATGGGCGAGCCGGGCGAGCGCCTGGCGGCGGCGGACACGCAGGAAGTCGTCCTCGACGTCGGCCCGCGGAAAGCCGGTCTCAGCGGGCATACCCGGTGCCCGCCTGGGAACGCTGGGCACCGGTACTCGGCTGGATGTCCAGCACGAGCGGCACCTCCTCGGACATCGCGAGAACAGGAAGCACACACCGATCGTACGTGGTGCTGCGGGGCGCGGTCAGCGCGCGGCCGGTTCCCTGACGTCGAGACCGCGTTCCAGCAGTGCGGCCTCCATCCGGTAGATGTCGCTCTGCCGGACACTTTCCGGACGCGCGCCGACGCCGGCGGGCGGGCTGACGTCCAGCCGCTGGCAGGCATCGAGGAGCCTGTCGACGTAAGCCGCGCGGAGTGCTCGCACCCGCAGGTTCTTGGCGGGCTGATCGCTGCGGGTCTCCATGTCCTCAAGCTGAGCCCGCAGCCTGACCAGGTTCGCGCGCAGCTGCTCGATCGGTTCGGGAGAGTCCGGTCGTGACTGTTGGTCCGAAAGCCATTGCAGCAGGCGGCCTCCGCCGATCACGGCGTAGACGGCGGCCACAGGGAGCGCGACCGCCACAGCGAACTCAAGGGGCGGCTTCATGAATCCAGTCTCCGCCATAGGGCCGGGTGGAGCAAGGCCGGGGGCGGGTACGGTCTAGCCCCCGCGGGACGGGTGTGGTCTACCAACATCGGTGCAGTCTGCGGAGCCCGGAGTGATCTCGAACAGGTGCCAGCCGGTCACGTTGTAGACGGGCGTGCCGCGCAGCCGTACGGCCCGGCCGCGCGCCCCGGACGGGCGCGTGTGCCCGTGCAGCAGCACGGTCGGCCGCAGCGCCCCCACCAGCCCGTGCAGCGCCCCGAATCCGCGGTGCACCGGGTCCTCGTCGTCGTCGCCGACGCCGCGCGGCGGCGCGTGCGTGATCAGCACGTCGACCTTGCGGCGATCGCGCAGCCCTCGCCAGCGCGCCGCAGCGCGCAGCCGCGCGGCCCGGCGCGAGAATTGGGCGTCGGTGTACTGGTTGGGGCCCGCGCTGTAGCGGCGGCAGCCGCCGAGCCCCGCCACCCGCAGCCCTGCCACGTCGATGACGCGGCCATCGGCGTTGACCGAGCCGTCCGGCCAGGGGGCCCGGACAGGAAGACCCGCGCGCAGCGTCAGGCCTGCCCGGGATGACCGGTAGCCGGACAGGTCAGGATCGTGGTTCCCGGGCACGAACACCAGCGGTATATCGAGGGCGTTCATCAGCGTGTCCAGGTAGTCGAACGGCAGGTCACCGCAGGCGACGATCAGCTCGGCCGTGCGGGCGGGGCCGGGGTCGGCCGCGAGCGCCTCGTCCACCTCGTCGGAGACCGCGAGCACCCGGATCGCGCGCGGCGGACCAGGGACGGGGTCAGCGGGCGAAGGCAAGCTCGCCTGCCGGTGCGCTGATCACATTTATCCGGAACGTAAGGTGGCGCCTCTCACCCGTCAGTCGCTGTCATAGCGGGTGGGCGGGAACGGGTCGGGGTCGCGCAGCTCGCCCGCCTCTTCTTCCCTGCGGATCTCGGCGCGCTCTTCCTGATACTCGTTGCCCTGCCGGACATCGGGCCGCGGCTCAGGCACTCCCGGCGGCAGCGGGTCGGTCGCCGGGGGCACCTCGTCGGGGTTGTAGTCGTCCAGCCCCGCCTCAACCCGCTCGTCTTCGGCGAGCTCGGCGAGCTTGTCGTCGTCGAGGCGCTGCGAAGCGCCGCCGTGCTCGCGACGGTCGCGGTGGAACTCCGGTTCGCTCATACCTGCCAACGCTACCCCAACGCCCCGCGATCACTTCTCAGACCCGACGTGCCAACGGACGATGCCGAACCCGTGCCGCAGCGCGGCGTTGAGCGCGTCGGGTTCCAGCCGCCCGTCGGGCCGGCGCGGGATGGGGATGAACCGGGCGGCCCGCGGGTTCTCCCTGGTGATGACGCCGAGCAGCCGCTCGACCTCCGCGGCGTCGGTGACCAGTTCACCCCTGGCTGGGACGTCCCGGCCGCGCAGCCTGATCCGGACCGGCCGGGGCTGCCCGCCGTCGGTCAGGTTCAGTGTCCACCGGCCGCCGCCGGGGGTGAGCAGCGTCTCGCCGTCGCGGGCGTAGCTCACCGGCTGCCGGTACGCCTTCCCGCTTTTGCGGCCGGTGTAGGAGATAAGCATCAGGTTCGCGGACAGCGGGGTCGGGAACGGCAGCCCGAGCACCGCCCGCATGGGCACGTTGACCG
>DATBBI010000314.1:0-10326 GCA_036271115.1 Trebonia sp. | reverse complement strand
TCGCAGTGCTGCCGCAGCACGTCCAGCTTGCGGGCCTCGTCCCGGCCGGCGAACACGTTGCACGCGTCGGCGTACCTGGCGACGAGCCGCAGCGTCTTCTTCTCCCCGCCGCCGCCGATCATGATCGGCGGGTGCGGCCTGGACAGCGACTGCGGCGAGTTGAGCGGCCGCTCGAGCTGGTAATGCTTGCCGTGATACGGCGAGTCGTCGCCGTGCCACATCTGCAGGCAGATCTGCAGGGTCTCCTCGAGGCGCTCGAAGCGCTCGGCCACCGGCGGGAACGGAATGCCGAGGCCGCGGGACTCCTGCTCGTTCCAGGCCGCGCCGATGCCCAGCCAGGCCCGCCCCTTCGACAGCACGTCAAGCGTGGTGACGATCTTCGCCAGGATGCCGGGTTCCCGGTACACGGTGCCCGTGATCACCGTGAGCAGCGCGGCCCGCGACGTGCAGGCGGCCAGGTAGCCCAGCGTCGTGTACGCCTCGAGCATCTCCCTGTCGGCAGGGCCGACGGCAGGGATCTGGAAAAAGTGGTCCATGACGGCGATGTACTCGAACCCCGCGTCGTCCGCGGTCCTGGCCACCGTGGCCAGCTCGGCACCCAGCCGCTCGGGCCCGCGCGGGGTGCTGAAGTCCGGAATCTGCAAGCCGATCTTCATCGTCGGTTACCTCCGGTCTCAGCCTCTCACGAGAGCCGGGCGTCAGCGCTTGCGGCCCACCGCGCCCCAGAGGACCGACTGGCCGACGTCGGCGCCGGATTCCGGGCGCCAGTCCTCGACCCGCACCACCCCCGGCGGCACGAGGTCCATGCCCGCGAAGAACCGCGCTACCTCCTCGCGGCTGCGGGCCGTGAGCCGTTGCTGCATCGCCCGGCCAGAGTGGTCCTCGAGGCCGTGCTGCGTCGTGCTGTCAAGCAGACCCGTCCCCATGTGGGAGACGGCGAGGTGGCTGCCGGACGGCACGGCGTCCATCAGCCCGCCGACTATTGCGTGCGGGTCGTCGGACTCTGGTATCGCGTGCAGGATCGCGATCAGCGTGACGGCGACCGGCTCGCCGAAGTCGAGCAGCTCGCTGGCCCGGGCGAGAATCGCGTCGGTGTCGCGCAGGTCGGCGTCGACGTAGTCGGTCGCGCCCGCCTCGTGGCTGATCAGCAGGGCGCGGGCATGGGCGAGCACGATCGGGTCGTAGTCGACATAGACGACCCGGCTCTCCGGCGCGATCTCCTGGGCGACCTGGTGGGTATTGCCCGCCGTCGGGATGCCGGTGCCGATGTCGAGGAACTGCCGCATCCCGGCTTCCGCGGCGAGGTAGCGGACGGCGCGCCCCAGGAAGGCCCTGTTGGCCCGGGCGGCGAATGCCACGTCCGGGTAGATCGCGAGCTGCGCGTCGATGGCCGCCCGGTCGGCGGCGTAGTTGTCCTTGCCGCCGAGCAGGTAGTCGTACATCCGGGCCTGGTGCGCCACGCCGATGTCGAATCCCGGTGACCTGGCCCTGCCGGTGCCGCCGTCCGCAGGCGGCGCCTCGTCCGCGGTCATCTGCGCGCCTTTCTGGTCATGTCTCCTTGGCGACCTGCTCGATGAAGCGTGTCGTGGCGTCCGGTGTCAGCGCCTCGCCGCTGAGCTCGTCGACGACCTCCAGGTACTGCTCGACATCCGAGCGCTGGTCCAGGTAGATGGCGCCGGTTAGCTGCTCGAGGTACACCACGTCGGGCAGGTCGCGCTCCGCGAAGCGCAGCACGGTGAACGACCCGCTCTCCGCGGCGTGACGGCCACGGGAGAACGGGACCACCTGCAGCGTCACGTGCGGCATCGCCGCCGCCTCGACGAGGTGCCTGAGCTGGGCGCGCATCACCGCGGCCGCGCCCACGGGCCGCCGCAGCACCGCCTCGTCCATGACCGACCAGATCCTCGGCGGCTTCTGCCTGGCATGCAGGGCCTGGCGGCTGAGGCGCAGCCGGACCCAGTCGTCGATTTCACCGGCGGGTGCGCCCTTGCGCCCGGGCCGGGTGACCGCCCGCGCGTAGTCCTCGGTCTGGAACAAGCCGTGCACGAACTGGATCTCGAAGCTGCGGATCGTCGACGCGGCGGACTCGAGCCCGAGGTAGGGCTCGAACCACCCGGGCAGGATGTCGTTGTACTTGGCCCACCAGTCCGGTGTATTGGACTGCCTGACGAGCGCGAGGAAGTTCTCCACTGCCTCGTCGGTGACGCCGTACAGGGCGAGCAGGTCTTTGACGTCACGGCCCTTGAGCCCGACCCGGCCCGTCTCCAGCCTGCTGATCTTGGACCGCGACGCCCGGATCTCAAAGCCGGCCCGCTCGGGTGTGATCCCGGCAGCCTCGCGGAGCCGGCGAAGCTGGCCGCCGAGCATCATGCGCAGGACCGTCGCCTCGACCGGGGGATCGTCCAGACCGGAAAACGGCTGCTCGCCGTCCGGCACCACAATATTCATCACCGCTCCGATGCCGATGGCCCGGCACTCCGTCCCGGCGTCAGAGCCAGGCAGCCCAAAGCTTATTGCGACCCGCAAAGCATTGCCAATTCAAATGAATAATCGCGGAAATGCGCGCTGCCAGCTCCGTCGGCACACCAGAAAAGCGCAGGCTATCAATCTGCGTGCACAGTCAATCTGCGTGCACAGGACAAATGCACTTGCAGTTAGCGTGCGGCGCTGCCGGGACCGTTCCTGGTGCTCTGCTCCGTTGCGCTCCACTAGTGTCGGGTGCACAATCGACAGGCTTTCCTGACCCCGGAGGGTGCCTCATGGCCGCCACGCGTGCCGATCTCATCGTCGTCGGGGCCGGCCTCGCGGGCTCGGCAGCCGCCTGGGCGGCGGCCGAGCGGGGGATGGACGTCGTGGTGCTCGAGGCGTTCCAGCCGGGGCACAGGAACGGCAGCTCCCACGGCAGCGCCCGGATCTTCCGCCGGGCGTACCCGGATCCGCTGTACGTGCGGCTGACCGGGCAGGCGGGCCGCCTGTGGCGGCTGCTGGAAGCCGAGGCCGGGGAGTCGCTGCTGCAGCAGACCGGCGGGCTGGACTTCGGCGCCCGCCGGGACCCGGAGGAACTGCACCGGGTGCTCACCAAGAACGACGTGCCCGCCGAGCTGCTGGGCCCCGCGGCAGCCGCGGAACGCTGGCCGTACGTCGACTTCAGCGGCGCCGGCCAGGTCATGTACCACGAAGAAGCCGGCGTGCTCGACCCCGACCGCGCGATGGCCGCGATGCTCCGGCTGGCCGCCGCGCGCGGCGCCGTCGTCAGGTTCGGCGCGCCGGTGACGCGCCTCGAAGCGGCACCGGGCGGCGACGGCGCCGTGGCGCACACCGACAGCGGCGCGTTCGCCGCGCCGGTCGTGGCGGTCGCGGCCGGCGCCTGGCTGCCGGGGCTGATCGGCGGCCTGGTGCCGTTGCCGCCGCTGACGGTGACCCAGCAGCAGGTCTTCCACTTCGCGCCGCGGCAGGCGCCCACCCAGCCGTGGCCGATCGTCATCTGCCAGCACGAGGCGGACAACTTCTACGCGCTGCCCGGCGGCCGGGACGGCGAGCTGCCCGGCGCGATCAAGCTGGGCAGCGATGACCGGGACAAGCCCGCCACGGCCACGACCCGCGACTTCGCCGTCGACCCCGCCGCGCGCGACGCCGCGACCGGGTTCGTCATCCGGCGGCTGCCCGGCCTCGCGAGCACCCCGGTCAACGAGGTGACCTGCCTCTACACGTCGACCGCGAACAAGGACTTCATCCTCGACAGGCACGGCCCGTTCGTCATCGCCTCGGCCTGCTCGGGCCACGGCGCCAAGTTCGCCCCGCTGCTCGGCGAGATCATCGTCGCCCTGTCCGCCGGCGACCCCCCTTCCGACGACCGCTTCACCCTAGCCAGCCACCTGTCATAACCCGCCAGCAACACCCACCCCGCCAGCAACACCCACCTCCGCCAGCAACACCCACCCCCGCCGGGAACGCCCACCCCCGCCAGCAACACCCACCCCCGCCAGGAACGTAGTCGATGGGCCATCGTCCCCCATAGAAGGTGGTGGATGGCCCATCGACCGCCTTCAGGTGGGGCGCCGGGGCGGCGTGGAACGTGGTCGATGTGACATCGTCCACACTCTTTGGTAGTCGATGTGACATCGACTACGTTCGGGCAGCGGCAGCGCGGCGGTGTTAGCCGAGCCAGGCGGGGCGGATCTCGCCGACCGGGCCGCCGCCGCCCTTGACGGCGGTGGTGGCGAGCCCGGCAGGCGGCTGGGCGCCGAGCCTGGCGAGGATGGCCACCGTGACCGGCGTACGGGCGCGCGGGCTGCCGTCCTCGATCTTCAGCGCGGCGGCGCTGCCGTCCGGCCGCGCGAACGCGTCGACGCCCTCGGCGCCGCCCTTGAGCAGCAGCCCGGGGACCTCGGCCATCAGCCGGTTCTCGTCCCGCGTGGTGCCGCTCGTCCAGGCGGGGAACTTGCGCATCGCGTCGGCGACCAGGCGTTCCGGGGTGCCCGGCTCGGCGAGCACCAGCGCGCGGAACGCGCGGGCCAGGCCGCCGAGCGTCAGCGCGAACAGCGGCGCGCCGCAGCCGTCGACGCCGATCGCCGGCACGGGCTCCATGGCCAGCTCCTCCACGGTCTTCCTGATGTGCCGCTGCAGCGGGTGCGCCGGGTCCAGGTAGGTGTCCGTCGGCCATTCGTTGGCGATGCAGGTGACGAGCATCGCGGCGTGCTTGCCCGAGCAGTTGTTCCGCACCCGGGACTCCGGCGTGTCGCTCTCCTTGATCAGCCGCCGCGCGGTCGGCTCGTCGGACGGCAGCGCTGCCGGGCAGCCCAGGTCGTCGGCGGTGAGCCCGGCCAGGTCGAGGATGTCGTGCACGCCGCGCGCGTGGAAGTCCTCGCCGGAGTGGCTGGCGGCGGCCAGCGCGAGCAGCTCGCCGTCCAGCGGCAGCCCGGCGCGCAGCATCGCGGCCGCCTGCAGCGGCTTGTTCGCCGACCGCGGGAAGACGGGCGTGTTGGCGCTGCCAGCGGTGAACGCGAACGTGCCGTCGGCGGCGAGCGCCGCCACGGCGCCACGGTGCCGGGACTCCACGAAGCCGGACCGGACGACCTCGGCGAGCACAGGGTTCACGGCGACGTCGGCCGGGGACAGCTGTTCGAGGGTCACCGCACCATTATGGTGCGTATCGCCCGTTAGGCTGGCATTTCATGCGAGCAGTCGTGCAGCGGGTGACCCAGGCCAGCGTCACCGTCGACGGTCAGGTCACCGGCGCGATCGACGAACCGGGGCTTCTCGTGCTCGTCGGCGTCACCCACGACGACACCACAGACATAGCGGGCAAGCTCGCGAGGAAGCTCTGGGGCCTGCGCATTCTCGACGGCGAGAAGTCCTGCGAGGATCTCGGCGCCCCGCTGCTGGTGGTCAGCCAGTTCACCCTGTACGGCGACACGAACAAGGGCCGCCGCCCGACCTGGCAGGCGGCCGCGCCTGGTCCGGTCGCGGAGCCGCTGGTGGAGGCGGTCATCGGCGCGCTCAGGAACCTGGGCGCGCGCGTCGAGACGGGGAAGTTCGGCGCCGACATGAAGGTCGCGCTCGTCAACGACGGCCCGGTCACGCTGATCCTGGAGCTGTGACGCGAAGAAACGGGCCCGTTCGGGATAAGGAGAAAAACCTCAGCCCGCGGCGACCTTAGCCCTGGTCAGCCCGGCCTGCTCGCACTGCGGACGGCCGAGCAGCGACAGCTTGTCCGACGACGCGTACGCCGTGCGGCAGTAGTCCACCGCCTGCGATCCGCAGTAGTGGATCAGGGCGCCGCCCATGGTGTTGGGGATGTTGAAGTTCACGCAGCCGTTCGCCGACTTGCCGTACTGGTCGGAGCCGACCGCGCTCCAGATGCCCAGCGAGATCGCCGCGGCGAGCACGACGCCGACCAGCGAGAAGACGATTATCTTCCCGCGCCGAGACAGCCTGGGGCCGCCGGACAGCTGGTCCGCGCCGAGCCTGGTCTTGCTGTACACCATCGCCCCATTGTAGGAGTTACCGGTCACCACGCGAGTGCGCCGTCAGACTCAGAAGTGCGGGTGTTACCGTCTGCCCATGGCGCGTCGCGATGGAGCGTACCGCGCTCGAGACGGAGGTGGCGGTTGTGATTACGCGTGACACCGCATGGCCGGAGGGGACCCCGTGCTGGGTCGACCTCGGCGTCAGCGACATTCCCCTGGCCATCGGCTTCTACAGCGGCATCTTCGGCTGGGAAGTCATACAGGGCGGCGAGGAAACCGGCGGTTACGCGATCGCGCACCTCGACGGCAGGACCGTGGCCGGGATCGGGCCCAAGATGGGGCCGCCCGACACGCCGACCGTCTGGACGATGTACCTCGCCACTGACGACGCGGACGCGACCGCCGCCAAGATCAAGGGCGCGGGCGGCCACCTGCTGATGGACCCGCTGGACGTCATGGACGTCGGCCGGATGGCGATCGCGGCCGACATCACCGGCGCCGCGTTCGGGATCTGGCAGGCCCGCGCGCACACCGGCGTCGGGCTGGCGAACGCACCGGGCGCGCTCGCCTGGAACGAGCACTTCAGCCGTGACTGGGAGGGGGCCAAGGCGTTCTACGCGGCGGTGTTCGGCTACGAGTACGGGGACATGAGCTCCGACGGGTTCAGCTACGCCACGCTGCTGCTCAACGGGCACGAAGTCGGCGGCATCGGCGCCTACCCGGACGGCACGCCAGAGGACACCCCGGCGGCCTGGAGCACGTACTTCGGCACCGCGGACACCGACAGCCAGGTCGCCGCCGTGACGAACGACGGCGGCAGCGTGATCCGGCCGGCGGAAGACAGCCCCTACGGCCGGATCGCGGTCGTGGCCGACAACCAGGGCGCGGTCTTCAGCCTGATCTCGATCCCGCCGGGCAGCGAGTGACCGCCTGACGCGCCTACACGTCCGCGACGGGCGGCGTCCCGTGCGTGTGGAACGACTCGATCGTCTTCAGGCCCCAGGCCTGGCCCTTGGCACGTTCGGCCTGCGTCCAGGTCACCGTCTCCCAGTCCGGCGCGAACACTAGCCGCCCGACCGCGTTGCACAGCTCGATCCTGTTGCCGCCCGGCTCGTACAGGTACAGGAAGAACGTCTGCTGGATCGCGTGCTTGTGCGGCCCGGTCTCGATGAACACGCCCTTGTCCAGGGCGATGTCCGCCGCGCGCAGGATGTCCTCGCGCGTGTCGGTGCGGAACGCGATGTGGTGCAGCCGCCCGCGCGTGCCGGTCCAGTCGTTGGTGTACACCATGTCGTAGGTCTTCTGCGCGAAGTGCGTCCACACCGCGGAGTAGGTGCCGTCGTCGAGCTGGATCCGCTCGGTGATCCTGGCGCCGAGCTGGTCCACCATGAAGTCGCCGCAGGCCGCGGAGTCGACCGCCAGGTAGTTGACGTGGTCCAGGTACCGCACGCTGACCCCGCGCCCCGGGTAGGCCTGCGCCTGGTTCTTCAGCGCCGGCGCGAGCTCCGGCGGCCGCACGCTCGCGTACCACTCGGTCTCGTAGTACAGGTCCATCTCGTGTCCGTCCGGGTCGTAGAAGGCGTAGGTCGGCCCGATGCCGGGGTCGCCGTCCTTCCAGCCGATCCCGAGCCCGCTCGCCTCGATCGCCTTGACCCGCCGGTCGAGCGCCTCGGCGCTCTCGGCACGCATGCCGACCCGCGCGATGCCCGACGTGTGGTGCCCGGTCAGCTTGATCGTGTGCCGCTCGTAGTCGTCCCAGGTGCGCAGGTAGACGGAGCCGCCCTCGCTGCTGACGACGGTGAGGCCGAGCACCTCGGTGAAGAACCACACCGACTTGTCGAATTCGGGTGTGAGCAGCTCTAGGTATGCCAGGTGGGCTACGTCGTGCAGCGGGGGTCGTGACATGGTTTTCTCCAGGCTTGGCTAACTCGGCTATCTAGGGAAGACAGTGCCGTCGAAGAGCTTGCGCGCTGTCCGCACCACGCCGGAGCGCAGCACCTTCGGCGGTGTCGTCGTGGTGTCGAGCTCGACCTCGACCTGCAGCGCCCCGCTGGGGTGCTCGATGCTCAGCCGGTGGCTGCCCTCCGGCGGCATGACGGCGAGGTCGCTGCCGACCGCGCGGGGGAGCATGACCGCGGTGCCGACGCTGACCGCGCCGAGCACCCCGATCGACTCGTGCACCCGGACCGGGATGAACGTGCGGGTGCTGATCGTGCCGCCGTCTGATTTCGGCGCGGCGACCAGCGAGATCTTCGGGACGGTGGTGCCGCTCACGTCGCCGAGGCCCATCGCCTTGCCCGCTTCCAGGCGCAGTTCCTGGACCTTCTTGTTGAGCTCCGCGTCGGCCTCGAGCTCCTTGATGGACTCGTAGCCGGTCGTGCCGAGGCTGCTCGCGGCGACCACGACGACGGGCATCCCGTTATCGACGCAGGTGACGGTGATGCCGTTGAACGTGTCGGTGATGTTGCCCGTCGGCAGCACGTTCTTGCCCGACCCGTCGTCTTCGAAGTTGAGCACGACCGGCGCGGCGGTGCCTGGCACTCCGTCGATCGCGGTGTCCCCGCTGTACCGCGGCATGCCGTCCGGGGTCGGGAACGTGGCGGTCACGATGCTGTCGGTGTTCACCATCCGGATCCGGACGCTGGTCTGCTCAGGCTGCGCGGCGACTAGGCCGCGCTCGACGGCGAACGGGCCGATGCCGGCCAGGATATTGCCGCAGTTCTGCTTGTCGGTGACGACCGGCTGGTCGACGACGACCTGGAGGAACAGGTAGTCGACGTCGACGCCGTCCGTGGCGCTCGGGGAGACCACCGCGACCTTGGAGGTGAGCGGGTGCGCGCCGCCGATGCCGTCGATCTGCCGCGGGTCCGGGCTGCCCATGACCCGCAGCAGCAGGTCGTCGCGCTCGGCTGCGTCGGCCGGCAGGTCGCTGGCGAGGAAGTACGCGCCCTTCGAGGTGCCGCCCCGCATCTGCATGCAGCGGATGCCGTCGCTCATGGTTCCCGCCTCCCCGCTAGCTTCCCTCGCCAGCCCGCTTGGCGTACTCGGCGTAGCTGATCCGCTCGGCCTTCTCGAGCTTGGGCCGCAGGTTGTACATGTCCACGCCGAGGACGCCCTCCGCGAGCTGCTTGCGGTTCTTGTCCTCCTTGGCGACCCGAGCGGCGGAGGCGGTGACGGCCTTGTCCACGTCAGGGCGCGGCACGACGCACACGCCGTCGTCGTCGGCGACGATCGCGTCACCGGGCCTGATGAGCTGGCCGCCGATGGTGACGGGGACGTTGACAGAGCCGGGGGTCTCCTTGACCGTGCCCTGCGCAGAGACGTGGGCGGTCCAGGCCGGGAAGCCCATCTCCCGCAGCTCCTGGGTGTCGCGCAGCCCGGCGGCCATCACGAGGCCGCGCACGCCGTGGGCGCGCAGCGACGTCGCGAGCAGCTCGCCGAACGCGCCGTCGCTGTTCGGTGATGCCGTCGTGATCACCACGATGTCGCCGGGCCTGGCGTACTCGACCGCGGCGTGGATCATCAGGTTGTCACCGGGCCAGCACAGCACGGTCAGCGCGGTGCCCGCGATGCGCGTGCCCTGCTGGTTCGGCCGGATGGCCGGGCCGAGGTAGCCCGTGCGGCCGATCGCCTCGTGGACGGTGGCGACGCCGTATTCGGCCAGCTTGTCTACCTGGCCGAGGTCGGCGCGCGGCGGGTCGGTGACGATGACGTTCAGCATGTCTGGGAGCCTCGGTTCCTCTCAGTCACTGTCTATTACGGAGCGTGCAGGCCTTCGGTTCGCGTTCGTTTGCGGAATGCCGGGCGCCGCGCCCGGCATTCCGTCGCCGGCGGCCCGCAGGGTCGTGATGACGCTGTTCAGGTGCCGCCGGACGGCCTCGTCCGCGTCGTCGGGCCGGCGGCCGGCGACCGCGTCGATGATGGCCAGGTGCTCGGGCAGCGACTGGCTGGGGCGGCCGGGCCGCTGCGCGAGCTGGAACTGGTGCCTGACGAGCTGGGCGTGCAGCCGGTCGAGCAGGCCGACCGCGGTGGCCTGGCCGGAGAGGGCCCCGATCCGGCGGTGCAGCTCCCTGTTGAGCTCGGAGTACTTCAGCGGGTTGGCGTCGGCGACCGCGCGCTTGAGCTGCTCGCCCAGCTCGCGGAGCCTGACGGCCTCCTCGTCGGTGATGCGCTCCGCCGCCTTGACCGCGCACAGCGCCTCGAGCGCCATCCGGCATTCGGTGATGGCGACCGCCTCGGCGGTGCTGACCACCCGGACGCGGGCGCCCCTGTTGGGGATGCGCTCGACGAGGCCTTCGGCGGTAAGGTCGAGCAGCGCGGCCCGCAGGCTCTGCCGCGTTACCCCGAGCATCGCGGC
>DATBBI010000313.1:0-8416 GCA_036271115.1 Trebonia sp. | reverse complement strand
AAGAGGAGAAATAAGAGCGGCCCGCGGGCGCAACGTTGGGAGCGTCATTTCTGTTACCCGCGGGCCTGCTCTACTTGCTATACGCACCGCGGGCCCCACCGGTTCAACCCGGTTCCGCTAGTTTTGCCGAAACCAGTTTTGCCTCGCGGAGCGTGCTAGCGGAGCAGTGCGCCCGCCGCCACAGCGGCGAACACCACCGTCAGGTACACCAGCGACAGATGGAACAGCCCCATCGTGACAAGCCGTTCCCCGCCGCCGGCCTCGTCCCGGCGTGACGCGCGGTGCAACCGGTGCACCTCGGCCAGGAACGCGGCGCCCGCCACCGCCGCGACGGCCTCGTAAACCGGCCCGGCCCAGTGCCACAGCGCGAGCGAGGCCGCGACCATCAGCCAGCTGTACACCACCGACTCGGCGAGCACCCGGCGTACCGGCGCGACGACCGGCAGCATGGGGATGCCGGCCCGCCGGTAGTCCTCCCGGTACTTGATGGCCAGCGCCCAGAAATGCGGCGGCTGCCAGAAGAACACGACCGCGAACAGCAGCGCGGCCGCCCAGGACAGCGACCCGGTGGCTGCCGCCCAGGCGATGAGCACCGGCGCCGCGCCGCACACCCCGCCCCACAGCGTGGACTGGGAGGTGTGCCGCTTGAGCAGGATGGTGTAGATCACCACGTAGTACACGATGGCGGCCAGCGTCAGCCCGGCGGCGAGCAGGTTCGTGGCCGCCGCGAACAGCGCCACAGCGACCACGCCGAGCAGCGTGCCGAAGACGAGCGCCGACCGCGGCGCCACGGTGTGCCGGACCAGCGGCCTGCCGCTCGTCCGGTGCATCACCTCGTCGATGTCCCTGTCGATGTAGCAGTTCAGTGCGTTGGCGCTGCCGGCGGCCAGCGCGCCGCCGATGACGACCACCACCGTCACCAGCAGCGAGGGCAGTCCGCGGTAGGCGAGGAAGAGCGTCGGGACCGCCGTGATCAGCAGCAGTTCGACGATCCGCGGCTTGCACAGCGCAACGTATGCGCGCACCGTGGCGCTTGCTCGAAGGCGCTGCCGCTGCTGCGGTGCAGTGGCAGCCTCGTAACGGACGTTGACCGCGCTCACCTGGGATAAGACCAACCGTTTCTGCCCTGCGGGAGGCCGGGCACCTCACGAGACTACACGGCGTCGTAATGTGCCGCCGCGCCAGCCCGCACGTGGCGAAGCGGGGCCGCCTGGAGCCGGCTCCGTACGTTCGGGAAAATCATTACTGGGAAGTCCAGGAGAGAGAAACCGAGCAGACGGGGGGAATGTGGCGGCTGGCGCGGTCCCGGTCTCGACTTACCGGTTGCAGCTCACCCCGGATTTCGGATTCGCCCAGGCGGCTGAGGCGGCCGGATACCTGGCAGCGCTCGGCGTCACCCACGTCTACCTCTCGCCGGTCCTTGAGGCGGTGCCCGGTTCGCGGCACGGGTACGACGTCACCGACCACTCGCGGATTCGCGGTGAGCTCGGCGGGGAGGACGGGTTCCGCGCGATGGCCAAGCGGTTCCGCTCTCACGGGCTCGGCATTGTCCTTGACATCGTGCCGAATCACATGGCCATCCCCGATCAGCTACCACTGAACAGGCAGCTGTGGTCGGTGCTCAGGGACGGCCGCGACTCGCCGTACGCGACCTGGTTCGACATCGACTGGGCGGCGCAGGACGGGCGGATGCTACTGCCGATCCTGGGCGGGCCGGTGCAAGACTCCCTCGGCGACCTGCGCGTGGAGCCCGATGGCGGACCAGACGGCGAGCCGGTGCTGCGCTACTTCGACCACTGTCTCCCGCTGCGGCCGGGCACGGCGCGGCTGCCGATGCGCGGCCTGCTCGAGTCCCAGCACTACCGGCTCGCCTACTGGCGAGACGCCGCGACCGAGCTGAACTGGAGGCGGTTCTTCGACATCAACACGCTGATTGGCGTGCGGATGGAGGACCCGGCCGTATTCGACGCCGGGCACGCGGTGATCGCGCGACTGGTGTCCGAGGGACTCGTGGACGGCCTGCGGGTGGACCACCCGGACGGGCTGGCCGACCCCCGCGGGTACCTGCGCCGTCTCGCGGCGGCGACCGGCGGTGCCTGGGTGGTGGTGGAGAAGATTCTCGAGGCGGGCGAGGAACTGCCTGCCGACTGGGCGTGTGCCGGCACCACCGGGTATGACGCGCTCCGGCTGGCCGACGGGCTTTTCGTCGACCCCGAGGGCGACTCGCCGCTCGCCGTACAGTACGCGCGGCTGCGCAGCCGGCTGGGCGCCGGCACTGGCCTGCTGCCGTTCATCGAAGTGGCCGAGGGCGCTAAGCGCGAGATCATCGCCGGATCGCTGCACCCTGACATGCTGCGGCTGGCCCGCCTCCTCCGCGACATCTGCGCGGACTGCGAGCTGGCCGATGCGCGCTCCGTGCTCACCGAGGTGCTCGTCAGCCTGCCGGTCTACCGGGCGTACGTGAACCCGGGCGAGCTGCCGTCGGATGAGACGACGGCGGTCGTGCGAGGCGCGGTCGACGCCGCGCGGGGCCGCCTGGCGCGCCGGCTGCACAGGCTCGCCGAGGAGGCAGGCGCCGCGGCGCTCGGCAGGCACCGGCCCGTGAGCGGCGCCGCCGGCCGGGCGGGCGAGTTCACCGTGCGGTTCCAGCAGACGTCAGGACCGGTCCAGGCCAAAGGCGTCGAGGACACCGCGTTCTACCGCTGGTTCCGGCTCGTCTCGCTGAACGAGGTCGGCGGCGACCCTGGCTTGTTCGGGGTGCCGCCCGAGGAGTTCCACGCCGCGGCCGGCCGGCTGGCCAGATCCTGGCCGGGCACGATGACCACGCTGTCGACCCACGACACCAAGCGTCAGGAGGACGTCAGGGCCCGGCTCGCCGTCCTCGCCGAGATGCCTTCCGAATGGGGCCAGCAGGTCCTGGAATGGCACGAGCGCGCGATCCCGCCGCAGCCGTCCGGGGTCGGCGGGGGCGCCGGGGGCGCCGGACCCGCCGTAGACGCGGACACCGAGTACCTGCTCTGGCAGACACTGGTCGGGGCGTGGCCGGTCAGCGAGGAAAGGCTCACCGGGTACCTGACCAAGGCGATCCGCGAGGCCAAGCGGCGGACCTCGTGGACCGACCCCGACCCCGGTTACGAGGCGGCGGGGCTCGGCCTGGCGTCGCTGGTGCTGTCCGACGCGTCGCTTCGCGGCTCGATCGAAGCGTTCGTGGCCTCGATCTCCGACGACGCGCTCGCCAACTCGCTCGGTGTCAAGCTGGTCCAGCTCACCATGCCCGGCGTGCCCGACGTGTACCAGGGCTGCGAGCTGACCGGGCTGTCCCTGGTGGACCCGGACAACCGGCGCCCGGTGGACTACGGCCGGCGGCGGTCCCTGCTCGCGGACCTGGACGCCGGCCACCTTGATGCGGCGCCGTCCCCGGACCCCGTGGCGCGGCTCGACGCGGCGAAGCTGCTCGTCACGTCCCGCGCGCTGCGGCTGCGCCGCGACCACCCTGACTGGTTCGCCGGGAGCTACGAGCCGCTGACCGCGGCCGGCCACGCGGCCGGCCACGCGGTGGTGTTCGCCCGCGGCGGGCACGCCCTCACGGTGGCCACCCGGCTGCCTGGCGGCCTCCGCCGGCTCGGCGGCTGGGGCGGCACGCTGCTGCCGCTGCCTGTTCCCGAGGCCGGCGCTGGCTGGGTGGACGTGCTCACTGGCGTCGAGTACCCGGGAGAGAGCGTGCTGCTTGCGGACCTGACCCAGCGGCTGCCGGTGGCGCTGCTCGTCCCGCTTGTCCCGCTTCTCCCGGAGGCACGGTGACTGTTTTCAGCGTGTGGGCGCCGGCCGTGGGCCGGGTCTCTGTGGAGGTAGCCGGGCGCGGTCACGAGATGGCGCCGGGCGATCGTTCCGGCTGGTGGCAGGCGGAGCTCCCGGTGTCAGGGGAGACCGACTACGCGTTCCGGCTGGGCGGCGGCGAGCCGCTGCCCGACCCGAGGTCACCGCGGCAGCCGTACGGGCCGGCCGGCGCGAGCCGGACCTACGACCACTCGGCGTACGCCTGGTCGGATTCGCGGTGGCGCGGCGCGCCGCTCGCTGGCGCCGTCGTCTACGAACTGCACGTCGGCACGTTCACCCCGTCGGGGACGCTGGACGCGGCCATCGAGCGGCTGGACTACCTGGCCGGGCTTGGCGTGACCGCCGTGGAGCTGATGCCGCTCGCGGCGTATCCGGGCCATCACGGCTGGGGGTACGACGGGATCGGGCTGTGGGCGGTGCACGAGCCGTACGGCGGGCCCGACGCGCTAAAGCGGTTCGTGGACGCCGCGCACGCGCGCGGCCTGGCCGTCGTCCTTGACGTGGTTTACAACCACGTCGGCCCCGGGAATCAGCTCGCCGCGTTCGGGCCCTACTTCACCGAGGCGTACACGACGCCGTGGGGCCCGGCCGTGAACCTGGACCAGGCTGGCTCGGACGAGGTGCGCGCGTTCATCACGGGCAACGCGCTGATGTGGCTGCGGGACTACCACATCGACGGGCTGCGGCTCGACGCGGTGCACGCGCTCGAAGATCACCGCGCCCTGCACATCCTGGAGGAACTGGCCGCCGCCGCGGAGGGGTTCGCCGCGGCGGCGGGGCGGCCGGCGGTCCTTGTGGCCGAGTCCGACCTCAACAACCCGCGGCTGATCACCTCGCGTGAGGCTGGCGGTTACGGGCTCGCCGCGCAGTGGGACGACGATTTCCACCACGCACTGCACTCCGCGGTGACGGGGGAGCGACACGGGTACTACGGCGACTTCGGGACGGTGGCGGCCGTGGCGAAGACGATGACCGGGGCGTACTTCCACGACGGGACCTGGTCCTCGTTCCGCGGTCGCAGCCACGGCCGGCCGGTCGACACGCTGCAGGTGCCCGCCTCCCGCTTCGTCTGCTTTATCCAGGACCACGACCAGGTCGGCAACCGTGCCGTGGGCGACCGCATCGCGGCCACGCTGGTCGGCAATCCGCTGCGGGACGGGCTGCTGCGGGTGGCAGCGGGCCTGGTCCTCACCGCGCCGTTCACGCCCATGCTGTTCATGGGCGAGGAGTGGGGCGCCGACACGCCCTGGCAGTTCTTCAGCGACCACACCGACCCGTTCTTCGCGGAAGCGGTGAGCACCGGCCGCAAGGCGGAGTTCGCCCAGCACGGCTGGGGGGCCGCCGACGTTCCCGATCCGCAGGACCCCGAGACGTTCCTGTGCTCCAAGCTCGACTGGGCCCAGCCAGGCCGCGAGCCGTACCGCTCGCTGCTCGACTGGTACCGGTCGCTGCTGGCGCTGCGCCGCGCCCGCCCGGAGCTGACCGATCCGCGCCTTCATGAGGTCCACGCCGACTACGACGAGGCAGCGCGCTGGCTGCTGGTTAGCCGGGGAGCGCTCCGTATCGTGGCCAACCTCGGCGCCGACCTGGTGGAGATCCCGCTGCCGGGAGTCAGCGCCACTTTGCTGATCGCCTCGACACCAGACATTTCTCTCAAATCGGGCGCGCTTTCCCTACCCCCCGCGTCGTTCGCGGTCGCCGGCCCAGCTTCCGGAAGATAATGGGTCGTTAGGCACACTCTGGTGTGCTCTTTGACCCATTATCTTTGCGGTCCTACCTTGCAGCCGGGTCGCCGGCAGGGGTGGGGCTGGCCCCGCCAGCCTCGGCGGCGCAAGGTCGTCGCCACCATGGCAGCGCTTTCGCAGGCTCGTTCGGTCACGTCTACTGGCCCGAACCGATACGTTTGCGCGGTGTCGACGGCGAGGTTGAGGTTGTCGCGTCGCTTGTCCATCTGCACCTGCTCGTCTCGGTGGTAGGTCGGCCCGTCGAGTTCGACGCAGACGCGATATTCGGCGTACCAGTTGTCCTTGTAGTGGATTCTGCCGCCGATGGCGCGACGTGCCTGGCGCTCGGCCTGCGGCAGCCCGTGTGCACGTTCGACGTCGCGGGCGTACCGGCGTTCGAGAGGGAAATAAGCGCCTCCGCCGGCGTCAGCCAGTGCCTCGTTTAGCCACACTCGCCAGCGAATTCTGCTGCGCCTGCCTATTGCCTCGCGCAACATCTCTATGGACACAAACCTGCGTGACAGCGCGCTCGAGATCCAGCTGTAGGCCTCGTCGAAGGTGTCGGCCGTCGTGACCAAGTCGAGAACCGTGTCCTCGATCTGAGTGCGTGGCAGCTTCCATTCGGGCAGTCGCGCGGGTCGGCTCTGGTCAGAGCGATGGATGACCACGCCCTTGATGGGCTTGTGCCGTGCCGGGTGCCGGTCAGGCGGGACGGTGATGTGGATCTTCGCCGATGGCTTGTCCGTGAGGCCATGCACTTCGGCGGCGGTTTCATGGCTGAGCATCGCGCCTGGCCCAGCGCGCCGCAGGGCGGCCCATAGCCGAGCCTCGCGGTGCACCGGGCCGGTGAAGGTGGCGTAGACGCCCCGCTGGACTCGCCGCCACTTGGCAGATTTCAGCCGGTGGGCCATTGCCCGTCTGGAGTAACCAGCCCGCAGCGCCTGGGAACGGTCGGCGACGCCGCTTTGCGCATCTAGCGTGAGGAACCAGTCGCGTCGGTGTGTATTCGGGTCCACACACATAACTACGGATAGGGGCTGGCGGCGGACAGGCCGGCGGTGACAGATTCACCGGTAACTACAGTTTTCTGACGAGGACGTCTAGGGAGGCTGGCTATGCCGCAGATAACCCATTCCGATGTCATCGGCTCACTGCTTCGGCCCAAGTACTTGCAGCAGGCCAGGGACGCGTACGCGGCAGGCCAGCTTCCGGCCCCTGACTTCAAGCGGATCGAGGACCGCGCGGTCGACCAGGCGATCGCGATGCAGGAGGGGACCGGGCTCGACGTCATCACCGACGGAGAGCTCCGGCGGTTCTCGTTCCTCGACCAGCTCGTCGGCGAGCTGGACGGAGTGGAGCTGATGGACGCCGCGCCGATCCACTTCAAGAACGCGACCGAGGACTGGATCTGGCACAATCCGTTCACCGTGACCGGCAAGATCAGCCAGAAGCGGAAGCTGACCATCGAGGAGTTCGCGTACAACCGGGCCCGGGCCACCAAGCGCGTCAAGGTCACCTTGCCGTCCCCGCTGATGGTGTACACGGCCTGGTCGCCGGAGCGGTCCACCGCGGCCTACCGGGATGCGTACGAGCTGTTCGCCGACAGTGCCGCGATCATCAAGGCCGAGATAGAGGCCCTGGCCGCGCTCGGCTGCACCTACGTACAGATCGACTCCCCCGACATCGGCACTCTCGTCGATCCGGAGAACCGCGAGCTGCGCGAGACCCTGGGCATGCCGACCGAACGCACGCTCACCGAGGCCCTCGACATCGTCAATAGCGTCGCGGACATCCCCGGGGTCACGTTCGGCCTGCACGTGTGCAAGGGCAACAACATGAGCCAGTGGATCGGCTCCGGCGGCTATGACTTCACCGCCGAAGCCGTGTTCAGCCGGCTCACCAACTTTGACATTTTCCTGCTCGAGTACGACGACGAGCGCTCCGGTTCGTTCGAGCCGCTCGCCAAGGCGCCCGACGACAAGCAGATCATCCTCGGCCTGGTGTCGAGCAAGACCACCACGCTCGAGCCGCTCGCCGAGCTCACCGCGCGGGTGCACGAGGCGGCCAAGTACACCGGGCTGGACCGGCTCGGCGTGTCGACCCAGTGCGGGTTCTCCTCCACCCTGCCGGGCGCCAACCTGACGAACGAGGACGTCCAGGAGCGCAAGCTCGAGCTCGTCGCGGAGCTGGCGCACCACATCTGGTAAGGATCAGGGGCACGTCCATGTCACGGTGGCGTCGAGTGTCCTGCCGTCGTTGCCGGTCTGGTCGATCGTGAACGTGCCTCCGGTGCTGGTGATCGTGACCGGCTCGTCAGGGATGCCGCTGGCCGAGGCGATCCCGCCCTGCGGCCCGGTCACGGTCAGCGTGACCAGGGCGTGGTACGTGCCTGGGCCACGGTACGGGGCGACGCGCACCGCCAGGGACTCGTTGTAGCCTTCGTCGTTACTGCCGTCGGCGCTTGCCAGGTAGAGCACTGCGGTCCGCGCGCAGGTGACAGCCGCATTGGCCGTCCAGGTCTTCGACTGCGGACTTGTCATCGAAATGACGACCGAGCCGGGCGCTGGGGTGGCCGGCGCGCCCGAGCTCGCCGCGACGGTCGCGGGCGCGGCCGCGGATGCCGGGGCAGCCACGGTGCCGCTTGTCGCGAGCGCGGTAGCCGTGCCCCCGGTGCCGGGCGAGGCCGCGACGACGACGCCCCGGCAGGCCGTGAGCGAGATCAGCGACGCGAGCGGGACCGCGACCGCGGCGACCTTGGTTATCGAAGAGCGCATGGGAGGTTCTCCTTCGCGGGGTAAGCTCTCTGACGAAGTGACGAATGTAAGCATTAACTAAGTGACGAATTTTGTCAAAGA
>DATBBI010000312.1:0-2688 GCA_036271115.1 Trebonia sp. | reverse complement strand
CGCCGTCTTCGGCAGCTCCGCTCACTTCATGTACTTCGTGGTCCAGGCGGCGACCGCGCTGATCCTGTTTACCGGTGGTAACACCAGCTTCAGCGGGTTCCCGTTCCTGGCCAGCTTCGTCGCCGGCGACTCGTTCCTGCCCCGCTGGCTGACCAAGCGCGGCCATCGGCTGGCGCTGTCCAACGGCATCATTGTGCTCACCGTGGTGTCGCTGATCTTGCTGGTCACAACGAAAGCCCAGGTCAACGGCCTGGTGCCGTTCTACGCGATCGGCGTATTCACCGGGTTCTCGATAGCCGGCTTCGGCATGGCCAAGTACCACAAGCGGGTAAGGGAGTCCGGCTGGCGGCGACGGCTCGTCATCAACAGGACCGCGGCGATCTACACCGCGATCGTGGTGGTGATCTTCGCGGTCGTGAAGTTCACCGAGGGCGCCTGGGTGATCGTGATCGTCTTCCCGACCCTGGTGTTCCTGCTCATCCGGCTCAACAGGGAGTACCGGATGGAGGCCGAGGTGCTGGAGAACATCGGCGACCGCCGGGCGGCGGGCGTCCCGGTGCGGCAGCCGAACTACAGTCGCCGGGTCGTGCTCATCTTCGTCGACAGCGTGGACCTCGCGACGTTCGCCGCGATCAGGTACGCGCGCGGCCTGCGGCCCACCGCGATGCGCGCCGTGCACTTCGTCATCGACAGCGCCCAGGCCGAGAAGCTGCGGGAGGATTGGGTGCGGTTCGGGCAGGACATCCCGCTTGAGATGATCGACACCCCGGATCGCAGGCTGCTGCGCGCGGCGGTGGAGCTCGTCAGCCACGAGGCCGCGCAGAAGGGCACGAACGTCACCGTCGTGCTGCCGCGGCGCAGCTACTCGCCGCTGCTCGGCCGCCTGCTGCACGACCGCACCGCGGACAAGATAGCGGCGGTGGTAAGCCAGGTGCCGAACTCCGCCGCCACGATCATCCCCTTCGACGTGCCCAGCCGCGTCCAGGTGCTGCACGCGCGGCAGGCCGCCCGCGTCGCGGCGGACGGTGACGGCGGGGAGAGGGCCGGGTCCGTTCGGACAAAGGAAAAGACCGTGACCACCGCCGCGGCCGCGGTGCGGCAGGACGGAAACGGGGCGCAACCCCCCGCCCCGCCTGCCGGGGTCACGCCCATCGGCGCGCTGACCGCGCCGGGGAAGGCGGTCGTCGAGGGCCGGGTGCGGTCGGTCGAGATCCGGCCCGTCGAGCAGAACTGCGTCTTCGAGTGCACGGTCGCCGACGCCACCGGGGAGCTGACGGCCATGTTCTACGGCCGGACCCACATCCCCGGTGTCGAGCCCGGCGCGCGGCTGCGGCTCACGGGCAAGGTGTCGATCAGGGAAGACGGTCCGGTCATGATCAACCCGGCGTACCAGCTAGTGGCGAAGGACTCGGCGGGCTGAGTGCTAGTCCTCCTCGACGGCGGAGGAGACCAGTTCATACCTGGGGTTGATCATTACCGGCTGGCCGTCGCGAATGCCCGCCGATCCCTGCAGCCTGACGCGGGAACCGCAGATCAGGCCGGGGATGTTTGAGCGGCCGTAGAACATCGCGGTCAGGTTGCCCGTCGGGTCGTGGATCTCCACCGCGAGCACCGAATTGTGCTCAACCGGCCGGATCTCGATGACGCGGACCTTGCCCTCCACCGTGACCTTGCGCGGAGTGGTGACCGACCCGATCGGGGTGATGCCCTTGGACTGGCCCTGCTGCCTGCGCGACTTCCCGTCGGGCAGGGTGTGCTGGGCTACAACGTCTGACTGGCGCGCGAGCTCGGCGGCGATGGCCGCCTGGCCGTCGAGCGATTTGACCGTTTCCGCCGGCCGGGGCGCCTCGACCTCCGTCGATACCTTGCCTGCCTTCGCCGCCTTCACCGCTGCCTGGCGGCCCTGCAGCACCGCCACCCGGCTCGGCACGTCGTAAGGCACGATCGTGGCGGCCGAACGCGGGATGCGGCTGACCACCGCGGCGATCTTGTCCGCGGTGCGGTCGTGCAGCAGGCGGCCGAGCAGCGGGGAGTAGCTGCGCCGCGGCAAGATCACCGTGACGTGCGTGCCCGGGTCCTGTATCTCGCGCTCCACCAGGTCGCTCGCCGCCTTGACTAGCCTTCGGTCCGGGCAGTCGATGAAGTCAAGCGCCACGCCGCGGTCCGCCCTGGTCCACTTCTCCCGCAGCCGCTCGGCCCGCAGGCTGTCGATGACGAAGTGCACGGCGCGGATCGAGGTCGGCCGCAGCGACCGCGCGTACCGCAGCGCGGCGAGCGTGGCGAGGTCGAAGCTGTCCACGAACACGAAGACGACCCGGCGGGAGTAGTGCGGCGGCGGCGGCGGCTGCTCGCCGGTGACCGTCTCGAGCACCTCGGCCTCCGCGCGGTACTCGGTGTTCAGCCGGATTAGCGCGGGGACCAGGATGGCGAACAGCACGAGCACCACCCAGGCACCCTCGGTGAACTTCACGACCGCGAAGATGATCACGACGACCAAGCTCAGCGCGCCCGCCGAGAAGTTGATCGCGAACTTGGTGCGCCAGCCCTGTTCGCGGCGCGTGTGATGGTACTTCGCCATGCCGAAGCCGGCCATCGTGAACGCGGTGAACACGCCGATCGCGTACAGCGGCACCAGGTTGTTGACGTCCGCGTCCTTGATGATCAGCAGCGCCACCGACGTGATCGTCA